>NZ_JBDVAA010000199.1:0-32240 GCF_039943695.1 Cellulophaga sp.
ATTAGAATAAATACAGAAGTTATGAAAAAGACACTATATTTAATTAGCTTACTACTTACCTCTATCCTATTTACAAATTGCACAAGCACTAAAGAAGTAGTTGCTATATCAGAAGCAGAAAAAAATGTTTTTAATCAGAAAGAAGGAGAATCAGTTGTAATTGCTGATGAAGAATCTGAATACGAAATTATAATAATAGATCCTGGTTTTAATGCCTGGCTAGTTAGTTTTGCTAGGCCAGAGCAATTTTATTCTCAGAGTTATTTAGAAACAAGAAACCGCTTGTATGTAACAGAATGGAATATTAGAGCTACACAACCTTTTAGATACGACCCTAATTTATATGAAATGCAAATAAATTACTCATCAAATGTAGATTATGGCTATGAAGTAAACTACAAACTATACAATTACTTCATTTATTTTCAAAGAAAATACAATCAACGTCTTGGTCATTTTGTTCCTCGCATATAAGCTATTATATTTGCGACCGATTAAATGCTACTATGGAAAAATTAAAACAACGTTGGGGAATAGATTCTAATTTCGCCATTGTTATGATACTTATTGTATTTGCAGTAACTGGATCTTCATCTTTAAAAGTTGCAAGACCACTTTTGGACTTCATAGGCTTTACAAGAGAAATTTTTCCTTCAGATTGGTATTTTTCAATTTTATATTGGACAGTCCGCATATTAATCATATTTCCAATATATCAAATACTACTTGTTGCTTTTGGTTGGTTGTTTGGTCAGTTTAAATTCTTTTGGGCTTTTGAAAAAAAGATGCTATCAAGACTAGGTTTAGGACGTTTTTTAAAAGAGTAACTTTTTATTATCAAACAAACATTTTAGTTCTATAGCTAATTCAATTGATACCACCCAATATTTTCTAAGTTAGCACGTCTACCCATACTTTTGGGTGCATAGTTTTTGGCTAAGTAGTTTACTATAATCTCTTCATTATTTCCTAAATCCCAAAGGTTTTGGGTTTCTTGCATCCATCTAATTGTGGCTATCCAACGCTCTTTTGTCATTCTATTCTGAGTAACCATTTTGGCCGAGTGGCAGCTAGTACAATTATTAACTACAGTCATTAATCCTTCATCTTCTACGAAACCTGTTCTTAAGTGTATACCATTTTCAATTTTGTCCCAATCATCTTCTTCAATGGTGTTTTCTACTACAACAGGTTGTAATTCCTCATCAGTCTTAAATGCAGATAAATTAGGGTCTACAAGCGCATAAATAGCAAATACTACTCCTAAAAGCACTATGCACCACACCATAATAAGCATTCTGTATACTTGTTTAGCCTGATTTTTAAACTTGTTTTCTTCGCTCATTATTTCACTTTTACAGCTATTCTATGACAAGCATTGTTTAAATACCCCTTAGGGTTCCAACCAGGTACAAGCATTGGCTGTGTTACATTATTTACATCTGTTGCTCTAGCCCAAACCTCATAATATCCTTTTTTTGGAAATGCGATTACTGCATTAAAATGCTGCCAAGCTAATCTATTTAAAGGTTTTTCTAAATTACAAGTATGCCAAGTAGCGCCAAAATCTATAGAATACTCCATTTTAATTACCTCCAACTCTCCTGCCCAAGCGTGTCCGCGAATGTTTAGTTTTTTTCCTAAATTTATCATTGCTCCAGATTTAGGGTAAGTAATTAAAGATTTAACAGGCATAGACTCTATAATTTTCATATCCTCGTCTTTAACCTTTTCTCCTGGAGCTACAGGGTTTTTAGGCACTCTGTATGCCGGAGCTTTCATTTTAGCCCCATCATGTTCTTTGTTTCTTACACTAATACCATTTAGCCATTTACCAGATGTAGACGCAGGCCAACCACCACAAACTAAGCGTAAAGGGTAACCGTGAGCCGCTGGTATATCTTTACCGTTCATTTTAAAAGCAACCAAAGTTTCATCTTGCAATGCTTTATGCATAGGCACGCCTCTAGAGATAGGCTCTTTATTAGGATCTCTACTAATATGTGAGTCTGCAGCGTGGTACCCAATATAAACTGCAGAATCTTTAATACCTACATCATCAAGTATATCTTTAAGTCTAACTCCTGTCCAGCTTGCACAAGATACCGCACCAACGGTCCATTGGTTACCTTTTGCTGGCGGATTAAATTCAGATCTACCATTACCACCACACTCTACCGTAAGTTGGTAAGTGTATTGTTTAAATTTTGATTTTAATTCTGATAAAGTATACGTTTTTTTCTGTTGTACAGATTCGCCATCTATGGTAAGTGTCCATGCAAATATATCTACATCTTCTGGCGGAATTCCGTTATTTCTGATAAACATATTTTTATTAGATGTTACTTTCTCATCTAACAAATGTGCTTTAGCTTCAATATTCCAAGGTTTATCATTTAAAACAACCATTTCCTTATCTAAATTAAACAAGGTAAACGGGTCTGTATCTTGTATAGCTAAAGGTTGATAATTTGCTGGCATTTTAGAACCAAAAACAATATCTGCTCCAATAATACCTGCCATAGTAGTTAAAGTAGCCTTTTTAACAAAATTTCTTCTTTTCAAACTAATTATAAAATCAAATTATTACTCAATTTCACCCCTATTTCTTGCTCTAATATTAAAAAACATAGCAACAGACACTACCAAAGCTGATATGATGCCTACATAAAATCCTATGCTTAAATTGTTAAAGTCTGCAGTAAGTAAGTGCATTAAAATTAGTAATAAACAGAAGAATATTACAATAAATGGTATAATTTTTTTACTCATACTATTTTTTTTCTAGTACTTCTCCTAATTTAGACCCACTTATAACATAAGTATAAATCCACATAATAGTAAATGAAGGTATAAAATCTGTGCCAGGTATTAATTCTTCTACAAAAGATGCCATACCAGCTGCTTTACCAGCAGTACCTTTATACATTCTGGTCATTAACCAAAAAGAAAGTGGCGCCCAAACAACGTCTGAAAACTCTCCTATTCCTAAAACAGAAAATGAAAGCATTCCTATAGCATCAAAAAGAAGACCTAAGAGTAAGTCTCTGTATTTTGTATTTTTTTTATTTGTCATATTAAAATAGTTAATGTTATCTACTAATATACAAAAGTAATGCCAGTGTTTATTAGGATAAGTCTGAGCTTATTAACTTTAAAAACTCATTACGTGTTTCTTGTTTCTCAAACTGCCCTCTAAAACCAGATGTTGTGGTCACAGAGTTTTGTTTTTGTACGCCACGCATCATCATACACATATGCGATGCCTCTATAACAACTGCAACTCCTTGTGGCTTTAAGGTATTATTTAAACATTCTAAAATATCATGTGTTAAACGTTCTTGCACTTGTAGCCTTCTTGCAAAAACATCTACAATTCTAGGTATTTTACTTAATCCAACTATATGTCCGTTTGGTATATATGCTACGTGTGCTTTACCAAAAAAAGGCAACATATGGTGCTCACATAAAGAGTATAATTCTATATCTTTAATAATTACCATATCATCATAATCCTCTTTAAACATTGCAGCTTTTAATATTTTTACCGGATCTTGCTCATAACCTTGCGTTAAAAACATCATAGCTTTTGCTGCTCTTTCTGGTGTTTTTACCAAACCTTCTCTTTCTACATCTTCACCTACACCTTCAATAATTTTAGCGTATTTTTCTTTTACAGATTCAGTTGCTTCTAAATTATATTCTTCAAAATTTTTATAAAAAGACATCTATATATTGTGTTTTATACTTGTTTTTAGGTTGATAAAGTCCTTGTTTAACTAAAACAGACTCTTCTATTTCAAAAATAGGTATTAAAATTGAATACCGCTTTCTTTTATTTATTTTTGCCATATCAACGCTAATGAGTACTTTCATCAGCGAAAAAGACAAGGAATGATAAAAGCTAAAAATATTCAAAAGTTTTACGGGAAACTTCAGGTTTTAAAAGGTGTAAATCTTCATATTAAAGAAAAAGAAATTGTCTCTATTGTTGGCTCTTCTGGTGCTGGTAAAACAACTTTATTACAAATACTAGGAACTCTAGATGTTATTTCTAAAACATCTTCTAGTGAGTTATTAATTAAAAATACAAATGTTACAAAACTAAAAGATAAGGAGTTAGCTAAGTTTAGGAATGAAAATATTGGTTTCATTTTTCAGTTTCATCAACTATTACCAGAGTTTACTGCTTTAGAAAATGTTTGTATACCTGCTTACATAAAAAAAACACCTAAAGAGGAAGCAGAAAAAAGAGGAAAAGAACTCTTAGACTTTCTAGGGCTTTCTCATAGATACCAACATAAACCTAACGAATTATCTGGAGGGGAACAACAACGTGTTGCTGTTGCAAGAGCTTTAATAAACAACCCTTCTATTATTTTTGCTGATGAACCTAGTGGTAACTTAGATTCTGAAAGTGCTGATAACCTGCATAAATTATTTTTTAAATTACGAGATGAATTTGGACAGACATTTGTGATTGTAACACACAATGAAGAACTTGCTGATATGGCAGATAGAAAATTGGTAATGGTAGACGGACAAATAACAACATAATATGCTAAAAATAGTTTACCAGTTTTTAAAAAATCCAACCAATACTCCTGATGAAAACACAGATTTTGGATACAGATTTATATCTTTTATAAAAATACTTTTTTGGGGATTATTAATAGGTATTGGCATAGTTGTTTTTAACTCTATTTGGGAAACTACAGGTATTTTAGGGCCTAACGAGCACGCTTTAAGCTCTGCTATGGACGACTATACTACTCCTATGCTATTTTTATTAATTGTTATAGTTGCTCCTTTGTTTGAAGAATTACTTTTTAGAGGTCCACTTGCTTTTTTTAAAGAAACCAAAAGGTTTAAAATAGCTTTATATGTATCTATTTTATTATTTGGTGCCGTACACATTAGTAATTTTGAAATTACACCAATGGCATTAGCGTTATCTCCATTTTTAGTAGCTCCACAACTGGTTTTAGGTGCTTTTGCTGGTTTTATTAGAGTTAAGTTTGGACTAATTTGGTCTATTGCACTACACGCTTGTCATAACTTTATCCTGTTTTTACCTTTAGCACTTATTAAACTTTTAGAACTTCCTATAGAATAATGACAAAAGCCGAGTTAAAAGAGTTTTTAGATGTTAAGGTTGTACAATACAACAATCCAGATTTTATAGAGTCAGATCCGTTACAAATTCCGCATCGTTTTACAAAAAAAGAAGATATAGAAATTGCTGGTTTTTTAACGGCAACTATAGCTTGGGGAAACCGTAAGAGTATTATTAAAAATGCAGATAAAATGATGACTCTAATGCACAACTCTCCTCACGATTTTGTTTTAAACCATTCTGATGATGATTTGGGTAACTTTAAAGGTTTTGTGCACCGTACATTTAATGAAACCGATTTTACTTTTTTTGTACAGAGTTTACGTAATATTTATATAAATCACGGTGGTTTAGAGGCTCTCTTTGCTAAACACACCCAAGGTAATGACTTGCAAACCGCAATCTCTAAATTTAAAGCTACCTTTTTTGAGATTGAACACCCAAAACGTACAACAAAACACATATCTGATCCCTTAAAAGGTTCTGCTGCTAAACGTATTAATATGTTTTTACGTTGGATGGTACGTGATGCTAGTAGCAAAGTAGATTTTGGTATTTGGAAAACCATAGATCCTGCACTACTCTCTTGCCCTTTAGATGTACACTCTGGCAACGTTGCTCGTAAATTGGGGTTATTAAAGCGTAAACAAAATGATGCTAAAGCCTTAGCAGAACTAGACAAAAGCTTACGAAAATTAGACCCTAAAGACCCATCTAAGTACGATTTTGCTTTATTTGGTCTTGGTGTTTTTGAAGGGTTTTAGATAGTTTTATCAACTACTAATAAATGCTTTTATTAAGAATTAAAATGAATACATAAAACTAAGTAAATGATACCTACCAAATAAATTCGTTTTTTGAGAATTTATAGAAAATTCATTTACATTTCTCTCTATAAATGAAGTGTTATTTAATAAATTAACCCCTTTTAATCCCAATTGCCAATTTTTATTTTCTGGTGCATACATTACTTCAAAATTTAAGAATGAATTGTTTGTGCCCTTGTCTCTAAAATTTGGAATAAAATAGTTATATGAAACAGTACTAAATAAAGACCTTGATGGTCTAAACAGTACTTTAAAATTATTTTCTAAAGACTTATTTAAAAATGAACTCTGACTTACCGTTTCTTGGTAAGTAAACTTCGTTGTATTCTCAAAATTAATTGATGAATTAAAAGCGGTTTTTAAATAAAGACTATTAAACAAATAAAGAGTTTTATTGTCTCTTAATCCTGAATTATTAATGATGTTTTTATAATTGTAAATTGAATAGTTTGATGAAATTTTAAAATTAGTTTTTATTGATGGTATTAGTTTCGAAAAATTAAAGAAAAAACTAGTATTATCTGTGTATTCATTTAGAAAAAAACTTGTTGTTTTTATAGCGTTTTCATTTATATCTGTATTTGAAAAATAATTACCTTTTTGCTTTAAGTAATCCACTCCAAAAGATAATGTTAACTGATTAAAAAGATCATTTTTAGAGTACATAAGACTATATTTTTGATTTTTTCGTGTTGTAATATCAGGTATATTATTTTTTACCATACGATTACTAATTAAAACTTGGTTCTCAAATACATTCTGAATTTCCTGTGTGTTTTGATTAAAACCTGTATTCAAATTTAAATACGAATTTAAATTAAACTTATACATCACTGATAATGAAGGCTCAAAAATAAAAATATCATCTAATGGGTTTGTAGCGCCTTTTAACTCCTGATAAAGTTGTTGAAAAGAGAGTTTTGGTGAAATAGAAAATTTTCCTATTTTCCAATTATACGACCCTTGAGTGTATATACTATTTTTAATAAAATTGATATTATTTAAACTACCATCAACTGCTAATTGTTGAGTGTTATTTTTGCTAATTAAATTAGAATAAAAAGTTTCTTTATCTAAATTAAACCCTACTAAAACACTATATTTATTGTTGTTTTTGCTTTTACCTAACAAAACTGTTTTAAAATCCGTGTAGTATTTTTTAGAAGAATTACTTTGTATATCACTATTAAAATTTTTTGTATTAAAAACAGAAGGATTAATGGTAAAACTTTGATCTAATTTATTAAAAGAGTTTATCAAGTTAATCTGTAAAGCCTTGTTACCTGACACCTTGTTGGTATACTCCAAGTTCTGTTTAAACAATTTATTTTGGGTATCAAGTAGTGAATTAAAATCATTCTCTTGGTTAGATATAGTTCTATATTCTGTATCTATCGTTTCATCCCTAAAACTAACGTTATACTCTAACAAAGAAGTTTTAGATGTGTTGTACTTTAATTCTAAATCTCCTCTGTAATGCAAAGGTTTTTTGTTTATATAATTATCATCAAAAATTGCAAACTGCTTATCCCCAGTAATTATAGAACTTTCTGAGAACTGATTACTGTTTATTTTATCTGACAAATAATATAAATTTACTTTGGCCTTTAATTTGTCATTTAATTTATAAATACTATTAAAATTAGTAAACAACTGACTATTTTGATTTGATAAATTGTTATTAGTAACCTGATTAATATTATATTCTGGAATTATATTTTGAGTATGGTAATTTTCATCCTTTAACTGCTCTTGTGTAATTTGATTACCAGAATAATTAAAAGGAGACGAATTCTCACCAATAGAATTGTAAGTACCTACAGCAAAAGATTTATGTATTTTATTTATAGCCAATAAATTTGTTGATACATCTAGTGGGCTTTTTTTAGACTTGGTAAAACCACCCAACCCAATATCTACACTACCAGAAATATCACTTTTATTCTTCTTTAGTTTTAAATTTAAAGCAACTTTTTGGCTATTTTCAATCCCTTTTAAAAGTTTGTTTTCAGAGTAATTTTCTATAGCTTCAATTTCTTCAATTAAGTCTATATTTATATTTTTAGTACCTATAGTATAATTGTAATCAAACAAATTATCTCCTTCAATTGTAACAGTTTCTATAGATTTACCCCTGTAACTAATACTACCCGTACCACTATCAACCTCTATACCCGGAAGTTTCTTTAGTAAATCTTCTACTTTTCTTTCAGTACCATCTGCATAAGAATCTACATTGTAGGTAACAGTATCTTCTTTTATTGTAAATGCTTTCTTTTTTTCAACTACAACTTCATCTAAATATTCAATCTTTTCTTTAAACAATACAAACTTAAAAGTTAATGTATCTAATGGTTTTAATCCTTTTATCTCTTCTGTATAAGCTGTATACCCTGTGGCTTTAACAGTTAAAAACAAACTATTAGTAGAGTAACTTTTTTTAAGTTTATAAGTAAACGCTCCTTTAGTAACAAGTACAAACTCTTTAATTACACTAGCATTAGGTTCTTTTAGTAGTATTTGTGCGTTTATAGGTGTATTATCACTAGTAGTAACTGTACCTTTCATTACTTGTGAATAGCTTAATGCTATACTACTCAATAAAAGGAATAGTACTAGTAAAATTTTAGAACAAAGGAAATTTTTCAAAAGTTATATGTGCTATTAATTTTTAGAAAATTTCTTATGGTATTTATCTAATGCATCATTATACTCTTTGTCGTCTTCATCTATATATAATTCAATACCACCTCTAGAAGATACTACACCTCCAGTATTTTCATTAGGTCTATAACTTAAAAGTTCTATTGCTTTTTTCTTGTACAAGTCTTTATAATCCTGCCAAGTTAGTGCATCTTTTGTATCAAAAGGATTTTCTAAAGTAGCTAATTTTAGCTTAGTATTTTTAATTTTTATAGGTTTAAAAGATATAAAGTTATCTATAGATTTCAGTTCTAAAATCATACCTGGTAAGCCATCATATTTATAAGGGCCACCTACAGGTAGATCTGATGTAAACCAAGCCTCATATTTTCTACCTCTAAAGTCCATTGTTGCTAATTGGCATTTAAAACCTAAAATTTCTTTTGAATTATTTTGTATGCTCCAATTAAAAATATTTAGACTATCCTTAACAACAAAATACTTGTAAGCAACTTCATGTTTAGAATAAAAGGTGCCATTGTTATAGTCCTTAAATAACGTACTAATATTTTTACCAGTTGGCGTAAAAGTAAATCTAGAATCGTCATCTTCATCTGTAATTACAACTTCTGTAATTTTTGATTTGCTTTTTTTTGTGTAAATAGACTTATTTAGCTCTACAAATTTATTTAGCTCATAAACACCTATAAAAGGTTTTCTACCTTCTTCAATAGATAAAGTTCTCTCATACAATACTTTGTAAATATTTATGGAATCTTTTTGTGCAAACGCACTGTAAAAAGTTAATAATGTTATTATTATAAGAAATGTATTTCTTAACATATTTAGCAAACTAATTTCTAATTAGTCGGAAAATACTACTTATTGTAAGAAAAACAGCGTTTAACAGAAAAAATTATGAATACTTTATATATTTAAGTTAAAAACAATATATTTTCATTTCTTACTAAGAACAGCCACTATATAGTAAAGATTAGCTCTTAAAATTTCAACACAATTATAATACTAAACATAGTAATATCTTCTCATAATAAATATATATCATAAATATTTATTTGTAATAATAAACTTACTTTTAAATAGATTTATTCATACATTTATAACTTATATTATATATAGTACATCAAGACTTATATCCTATAATATTTTTTAGAATAAAGGTCAATAATACTATTAACCACTTATAAATAACTACTTACTATGATGAAAAAACTCTTATTTATTAAACTATTATATGCGTTTACTTTTTTGTGTATAAATATATCTTATGCACAAAATGCCGCTTATTTTAATAAACTACGAACAGAAAAAGTAATTTCTACCAATTCTGTAAATTGGGTTCAATTTGGTCCAGGAATGTCTGGATATTGCGAATTTTTCTGGAATCACCCTACGGATAAAAACACTATTTTAATGGCTCCAGATATGTTTAATGGCTACGGTTCCTTTGATGGAGGAAAATCATGGCAAACTATTAAAGATTATGATGGAGAAGGATTTGATATGGGAAGAACTTATGATGTTGAATTTTCTAGACAAAATCCAAATTTAGGCTTTGCAACTGATGAACTCGCTGGACTATATAAGACAACAAACAAAGGAAGAAGTTGGAAAAAAACAAATTTTAATTTAGGTGGAGCACATAATGAAATAGCTGTAGACCCAAAAAATGACAATATTTGGTATATAGGAGCAGGAACTTTTTGGGATTCTAAAAGGTTTCATAGAACCGCTAATGATAAAACTGGAGGTACTTTTAGACCCAAAGCTATTTTAGGCCATATTTATAAAAGTACTAATAAAGGCTCTACATGGAAAAAAATTACAAACGGACTCCCTGCAAAGCTTGCTGTAGCTAAAATTATTGTTGATCCAACTAACACCAATAACGTAATAATGGCTGCAAATACAGGCCTTTATTTAAGCTCTAACAAGGGAGAAAGTTGGACTTTGGCAAAAAATAATGGCTTACCTAATAACCTTCCTAGAGATATGACATCTCATTATAATAAGGAAACAAATAAATTCACTTTATTTTTAATAGATCAAACTAGTTTTCACAAATCTGAAAATACATTTTCTTCTAAAGGTGGTATTTACAAAAGCACAGACGGTGGTAAAAGTTGGACTTCAATAACAGGAGATTTAGGTATAAACTTAACTAAAATAACTAGTAATCCTACAAAATATTACTATAAAAGGTCTATTGCTAAATGGTTAGGAATTAATATTTCTGATGTAAGTAATAATTTACCTAAAAATATATTGCAAAACTATAATAGAATAGTTGTCAACCCAAAAAACTCAAACCAGATCTACGTTTCTCACAATGTAAAACATGACTTTTCTTTTGGTCCTGGAGACATCTGGAAAACAAACAATGGCGGACAAACTTGGTTTCCTATTGCTAGAACAGGAAAATATTGGAAAAATAATACAGACCAAAATTACTGGAATAGCAGAGCAGTAAAAGTATCTGGTACTAATACCAAATTTGCTCACATACAAAAAAATATGGATGAAAGAGAAGAAATTTGGGGATGTAGGTTTATGTCTATTGATGTAGAAGGGAACGTATTTGCTAGCTTAGACCAACAAGTACTTAAACTTACTAATGGTGAAAATAAGTGGAAACAGATTGATGATGATGAAACTTTTTACGGCAGTAAATCATGGATAGGTAAAGGAGGTAGTAATCTCCCTGGTAGATATATTTATCTTGAAACCGGAATTCCCAACAGAAAACTTTTTCTAAGTGGAGAACACGGATTATGGAAATCTACAGGCTTAGGTAGGTTTGCAAACTCTAATAAAGTTGCTACAACCCAATTAGAAGGTCAAAATAATACAAACGGAGCACATTCTATAGCAACTTTAGCAGTACACCCTAACAATCCCAATATAATATACACACTACAATTTAGACAAAAACACAGAGATAAATTTAGAAGATCTAAAGATGGCGGAAAAACTTGGGAAAATATAAGTACTCCCATTGACTATCCTGACACAAACCTATCGTCTCAGCACTTTTACAGTTCTTCTTTAATGATAGATCCTGTGTCTGCAAAAACTATATATTTTACACTTATGAGATACAGTCCTTCAGAAATTAATGAAGGTACTCCAGTGACTAATTTTAGTAAGTATGGTGTATACAAAAGCACAGATGGAGGAAAAAGTTGGTCTTTAAAAAATAATGGTTTACCAGCTAAATCTAGTATAAGAAGATTAGAGATGCACCCTACAAATAGTAACATAATTTATGCTGCTTCAAATTTATACAAAGGTGTAAATGGTGGGCTGTACAGAACTAACAATAAAGCCCAAACATGGACTAAAATAAATACATTACCATCTTCCATAAAATCTGTAAATAATGTACATATAGATAAAACTACAAAAGATATTTACATCTCATGCGGAGTAAAAGGGTCTACAAATAATAATTCAGGAGGTGTTTGGAGAAGTAAAGACAATGCACAAACTTGGAAAAAAATATTTGATTTAAACTATGTTTGGCAAACCGAGACTTCTCCAATTAACCCTGAAATTATTGCTGTTACAGTCCCAAGATCTCCACAACACAAAAACCCAGGCATTTATATATCTAAAAACGGAGGAAACTCATGGATTAAAGCCAACAAAAATTTAGCACACGCACACTCTATTACAGATATTAAACCCGATAATAAGGACGAAAACACATTTTGGTGTTCTGGTTGGGGAAGCGGTTGGTACAAAGCAACTTGGAATAACACCAATACATTAAGTGCTATATCAAAAACTACACCTAAAGACAATAGTTTAGAAAAAGATAACGGCTTCTCTATTTTTCCTAACCCTACTACAGATATTCTTAAAATTAGATCCAGTTTAAACAACTGCGATATAACAATTTTTGATTTTAACGGAGAAATTGTTAAGAGCTTATTTCTAGGTGAAAATTCAACAAAAGAGGTATCTCTTTCTGGTTTAAAAAAAGGAATATATTTTATTCAGTTTAAGCCAAAAAATGAAACTAAAAGCTTTACAAAAAAAGTAATTCTAAAATAATTATATTAGTTAAAGGCTGTCATTTTTGATAGCCTTTTAACTTCTCCTACTCTTTACTATTGTTTGTTTTTTTATCTTTTCTATTTTCTTGCCACTTGATTCTTAACGTATAACTCTAAATCACCTCAAAAGCAATTTCGTCTCCTGTAAATTTCTGAGCTAACACACTTATAGCAGCACTTGTAAGTTGTAACACTCTTGGGTAACCACCTGTTGTTTGGCAATCTTTCATTAAAATTATAAGTTGACCAGACGGAGTTAACTGTACTGTTCCTGGCAAAACCACAGAGGTTATTATGGGTTCTAATCTATTCTCTACCAATTCTGATAGTTGATATGCCATTCTACTATTATTTTTAGATACCGTAAACACAGTGTTTAATAGTTTTTTTTGTTGATGAGCATTTAACTCACAAAACTCAGAACCCTTATAAACTTTAATGATTTTCTCATCTAAATAAACATTATTTACAGCTAAACTAGCGTTTGATTGTTTTTCTAGAGTTTCAACACTATCAATAGACAAAAGGAGATTTTTTTGTATGGTTTGATGTTGAGTAACGTTCTTAAACATACTTCTACTTTTCATCACAACTTCAGTTAAAAATCCACCTAAAACAGCAATATAACCTCTAAAACCACTCTTTTTTACTCCAAAAGAGAGAATATCATCCTTTTTTACAAAAATTACACTATTATTACTTACTGGTATGTTATTTAGTTTTGACTGAAAATCTCCTCCAGTTATACATATTCTAGTACTACACAAAAACTGAAGCTTTGGTCCTGTCATTGTAAACTCTAAAACAGCTGCATTTGTAGTGTTTCCTAACAAAGAATTAGCCAACATAGCAGCTCTTTTATCCATAACACCAGCGTAAGATACTCCGTATTTCTGGTAGCCAAACCTGCCTAAATCTTGTACCGATGTATAAAAACCTGTGTGCAATACCTTAACCATTGTAAATATCACTTTCTATTAAAAAAACATTAGCATTTACTAAAGTTTTAATATCATCATATTCCTTTTTTGTAACCGAATAAAACTGAATAGCATCTCCTGCTTTAGCAAAACAAGGAACATCTTTGTTTGCATCAAAAAAAGAAAGTGGTGAGTTGCCAATAATATTCCAACCTCCTGGGCTATCTACTGGGTAAATACCAGTTTGGTTACCTCCTATTGCCACAGCACCTTTTTCTACTCTTAACCTAGGCATTGCTTTTCTTGGCATTGTTAACTCTTTTGGCAATCCGCCTAAATACAAAAAACCTGGTAAAAACCCAATAAAATATACTGTATACATTGTTCTTGTGTGTAATTCTATTATTTTGGTTACTGATGTATTCTTCTCTTTAGCAACTTCTTTAAGGTCTATTCCAAATTCATCTTCATAACAAACCGGAATTTTCCAAAGTGTACTATTACAATCTGTTTTTTTTCTTTTCTGAAGGTATATTTGTCTTAAATTTTCAATTTCATCAGACAAATCAACTTTAAAATCATCAAAAACTATTAAAAGAGAATTGTATGCCGTTGTAACTTGAATTCCAGATGTGTAAGCTGCTTCAATTTTAAATTTAAACGCTAATACATCATACAAAATATCTTTTGCTATAACTTGCTCCCATTCTACCAAAATAGAAGTGTCTCCAAATATTTTATAGTTTACGTTAGTCATAATATGTTAAGCAACATCAATATTTAAACTCTTCAATTTATTTTTTAACTGCTTCATAATTTCTACAGCATTAGGATTATCTCCGTGCAGACAAAATGTATCAGCCATTATTTTCTTTATAGAACCTTGAGCTGTTATTACAGTTTTATTGGTATACATACCGTAAACGTGACTAAATAAATTATCAAAATCTACTATAACTGCATTTTTTTGAGACCTAGAAACCAGTGTTAAATCATCATTATAATTACGATCTGCAAAAGCCTCGTACTTAATTTTTAAATTTTCCTTTATTGCTATTTTTTCAATTACTGAATTGTAAGGAACATACAATTTTACAGGTAAATCAATACTTTTTACAGCTTTTACAACCACTTTTGCAATGTTTTCGTCTATAGCTGCCAAATTATACAAAGCGCCATGTGGCTTAATATGGTGTAACACTGTTTTCTCCTCTACAATTACAGTTAGTAAGTTTAGTAATTGTTTTTGTATGGAGTTTAACAGCTTATCATTACTAATTTCCATTGCCACTCTTCCAAAATTTTCTTTATCAGGAAAAGAAGGATGTGCACCTATTTTTACGTGATTTATTTTTGCCAAGCGTACAATATGTTTCATTAAATCCATAGTACCAGCGTGACCACCACAAGCAATATTACATGAGGAAATAAAAGGCATTAATTGCGACTCATTACCTACACCCTCACCAACATCTACATTAATATCTATTGTTTTTACTGCCATTAAAATAAATTTAAAGAAAACACTTTATTTAAAGTTGCTACAGATAGTAAAATACTAATAGCAAGAATTATAAAGCCTAATATATTTTGATAAACACTGTTTTTATATACACCTAAAACCGATTTCTTATTCATTATCCACAATAAAAAAGCAGCTATAATTGGCAGTAAAATTCCGTTTGCTATTTGAGCAAATTTTATAATGTCAATAGGTTTAATTCCTAGTGATGAAAATAAAACACCTAAAAACAAAATAAATATCCAAATGGCTCTAAATTTTGAAGATTTTAAATTTGTAGACCACCCCAGACAACCACAAGTAACATAGGCAGCAGCTAATGGAGCTGTAATTGCACTAGTAATACCAGCAGCAAACAAACCAATAGCTAAAAAGTATTTTGCAAAACTACCAAACAAAGGTTCTAGTCCTTTGGCTAAATCGGCTGCAGAGTTAATGTCACTACCCTGTATTGCAGCTGCAGATATTATAACACACATAGATACCACACCTCCTAGAATTACGGCAACAATAGTATCTTTACGAGCATATTGCAAGTCTGTAACAGATTTCCATTTTTCACTAACCAATGAAGCGTGTAAAAATAAATTATAAGGAACAACAGTTGTTCCTATTAAAGCAATAACGGTTAATAACCCGTCTTTAGGTAAACTGGGCTTAAAAATACCGCTTAAAATTGCTATTAAATCTGGTTTGGTAATAATTGCAGTAATTAAAAAAGCCAAACTCATTGCTATTACTAAAGAAATTAGTGCTTTCTCTAAAACCTTATAATTACCTATAAACAGTAAAACAAAAGCAATTACACCCATTAATATACTTAAGTAATTAAAAGAAAAACTACCAAAACTTACATAAGATTCTCCTAAAAGTGCCTCTAACCCCAATATACCACCACTAATATTACCAGCCTCATAAACAGCATTACCTATAACAATTGCAGAAAGTATAAGCAGAATAGTAAACCATTTTAAAATTGGATTTTTAATCTCTGTACGTATAATATTACTGAGTCCTTTTTGAGATACAATACCTACTCTAGCAGACATCTCTTGTAAAACAATTGTAGCAACTATAGAAAGTGCCATAGCCCACAACAAAGCAAATCCAAAATTTACACCAGCTAACGTGCATACCGTTATGGTTCCTGGACCAATAAAAGCTGCAGCAACTAGCGGACCTGGACCAATGTTTTTAAACCATTTTTTTATCATTCTGTAGGTTGGTTATTTTAGTTGAAAGATAAAAAACTTATAAGTTTATTATACCTAAAATGTGACAAATATTAAATAAATTGTTCTGTTTTTTAAGATTGATGAAGCTTACCCCAACCACCCTTCTCTGTCTAAACTACGGTATTGTATCGCTTCAGAAATGTGATCTCCTAAAATAGCATCAGAATTAGCCAAGTCTGCAATTGTTCTTGCTACTTTTAAAATTCTGTCATACGCTCTAGCAGATAAGTTTAAACGCTCCATAGCTGTTTTTAATAATTCTTTAGAAGTTGTATCTAAAGCGCAATACTCACGTATTTGCTTGGTATTCATTTGCGCATTATAATGTATATTTTCTAAGGCTTCAAAACGTTTGGTTTGCACTTCTCTAGCAGCGGTTACACGTTTACGAATTAGCACACTACTTTCTCCTTTTCGTTCTTCTGATAGTTTTTCAAAAGGAACAGGAGTAACTTCAATATGTATATCTATACGATCTAACAAGGGTCCGGATATTTTACTTAAATACCGTTGCATTTCTGCTGGTGAAGATGTTACTGGAGCATCTGGATCGTTAAAATAACCACCCGGACTAGGATTCATACTTGCAACCAACATAAAACTACTTGGATAGGTTACCGTAAAACGTGCTCTAGCAATAGTTACCTCTCTATCTTCAATTGGTTGGCGCATAACCTCTAGCACTTTACGCTCAAACTCTGGCAGCTCATCTAAAAATAAAACTCCGTTATGAGATAAAGATATTTCACCCGGTTGCGGGTAACTTCCTCCACCAACTAAAGCAGCAGAGCTAATGGTGTGATGTGGATTTCTAAACGGACGCTGATTCATTAATCCTGCGTTTTTAATTTTACCTACTACACTATGTATTTTAGTGGTTTCTAAAGCCTCGTGTAGTGTCATTGGGGGCAAAATAGATGGTAAACGCTTGGCTAACATTGTTTTCCCTGCTCCTGGAGGACCTATTAAAATAATGTTATGTCCGCCTGCTGCAGCAATTTCCATACTTCGTTTAATGCTTTCTTGCCCTTTAACATCAGAAAAATCGAACTCTGGAAACTCTAAACTTTTATAAAATTCTTCTCGCGTATCTACAATAGTTTGTTCTAGAGGCACATCTTTATCAAAAAACTCTATTACTTCTGTAATATTTTCTACTCCAAACACCTTTAAACCAGATACTATTGCTGCTTCTTTTACATTCTGTTTAGGCAATATAAATCCTTCAAAACCTTCTTCTTTAGCTTTAATAGCTATTGGCAAAGCACCAGTAATGGGTTGCAAACTTCCGTCTAAAGAAATTTCTCCCATTATTAAATACTTTTCTATGTTGTCTGATTTTATTTGTCCAGATGCACTTAAAATCCCTAAAGCAAGTGTTAAATCGTACGCAGAACCCTCTTTACGTAAATCGGCCGGAGCCATATTTATGGTTATTTTTTTACCTGGAATTTTGTAACCGTTATTCTGCAAAGCAGCAGCAATTCTGTAGTTACTTTCTTTTATTGCATTGTCTGGCAAACCTACTAAATGGTAGCCAATACCTTTATTAATATTAACTTCTACTGTAATTGTTGTAGCTTCTACTCCAAAAACAGCACTACCAAAAACCTTTGTAAGCATTCAATTTTATTTTTCTTAAAAGTAAGAAAAATAATCTAAAAGTTAACACTTGTGTATTTTAATATGAATACACATATAAGATCCTGTTCTACTTATTTTCTGGCTTAAAAACCAATAAAGATTTTTTTGTTGCTATAATCTCCTCTTTATTCATCATCATTTTGCGAAACTCACCTTTTAAGTACATTTTAGCTTGGTCATTGTAATGCGAGCTAAACGGACTACCAGATTGCCCTGTTGGTAGTATACTTATACTGTTTTCTACATCAGAAAAATCTATAATTCTACGTGTAGATGGCCCTGAAGTTACTTTGTACACACTATCTCCACTATACGTAAAACCCATATTATTTATAACCTCTTTTGTACCATTTACAGGAAAAGGTCCAACATTAAAATATTCTCTTAAAGATGCTACTTTGCCAATAGGATGCTCATGTTCTAGTGTGTGTATTTTACCCCACGTCCATACATCTGTATTTGTCCCAAATTGTGTTTTTAATGAGGTTAGAGCATCTACAAAAGAAGCCTGAAAAACGTCATCTGCAGTTTCTACTTTGGTTGTGCTTACATTATCCCACCAAATAGAACCTTTGTTGCTTACCAAGGGTGCAATTAGTCGCTTATGAAAATGTGTAGTTAGTAATTGTTTAAAAAGCTCATCACCCAACTCATCTTTAAATGTATTTTTAAGCATAAAAAATACCCAACGTTGGTAAATACTAGATTCTATGCTATTTGTGGTAGCACTACCGTCCCAGTTGGTTAGCTTATCTAGCAACTTAATATCATCATCTGTTAAATTACTAATATCTATATTTTTAGACATATTTTTAGCAACCATTGGATCTACAGCAGAAGTAATATCTGTAATCATTTTAGAAACCGACTCTTTATCCCAGTCATTTTTAGGTTTTAAAAGCTGCTCTATACGTTTTGCTCTGTTCTCTGGTAAGTAATATCCTGGAAAAAATCTTCCATTAATAGTATCTGGCTGGTTATTGGCAGAGTACACAAACTCCCAAGGTGGATTTTCTGCGTGTGGATTTTCAGAAAAATCTAAAAAATCTCCTCGCTCTTGCTCTCCACTTGCTCCATTTAAAATTAACTTTGTATTGGTACTATCTGGCATTGTATAAAGCTTAGCAGTTGCCCACCAAGCTACATTACCATCTGCATCACCATACATAATATTAAGGCCAGGTGCATGTAAATCTCTTAAATGACGCTTAAAAGTACTCATAGACTCAGAATGAGACATTCCGTATAAGGCACTTAGTAATTTATTATCTACCTGTGTGTATATCCAAGAAATTGTCACTGGACTTTCTCCTGCTACACTTGCAGCTAAACCGTTTAATACAGCTCCATGCCTTGTAGATTTAAGTGTGAATTTAACATCGTCTTCTCCCTTTACTTTTATAACTTTTTCCTTGTACGTGTATTTTTTCCAGCCGTTTTCTGTTTTGTATTCTGTAGTATCTTGCGGATTAGTTTCCTCGTAATAAAAATCTACATCATCATTCTCAAACATTGTTAAACCATAGGCCAACTGTCTGTTGTGTGCTAATAAAGGAAAAGGAACTCCTGCTAAATGGTACCCGTATTTTTTATAGGTTGGCGTACTCAAATGCGCCTCATACCAAACGGTAGGTTGTGAAAACCCAATGTGCGGATCGTTTGCCAGTATTACAGCTCCATTCTTTGTTTTATCTGGTGATAAAACCCAGCTGTTACTCCCCTCAAATTGTGGCACTGGCAGCTTTTCTAATGCAGAGGCTAATTTACTAGCTAAATTTAGCTGCAGTGTATCTTTTAAAGGATCATAATTTTTAATATAGGTTGATGTTGGTTCCGTTTCTATAGATAAATCCTGCAAATAAGCAGCGCCAAGCTTGTTTTTAATATTGCTTAGTAACGGGTCTGTTTTGTGTGCCATAGCAAAACTAAAAGCCATATACCCAATGGTATTGTGTATATCTTTAAGTGTAAAAGGGCGCTTATCTACTCCTGTAAGATAAAATTCTACCGGAGTTGGACCTTCTTCCATAAATTGATTAACACCATCTAAATAAGCCTCTGCAAGCTTTACATAGTCACTATTTGGATCTAAACTAGCTACAGTTTTTTTAGAGTAATCATCTATTCCTAACGCTAAAAACAATTTATCTGTTTCTACTAAGTCTTCACCAAAAATTTCTGATAATTCTCCTGCTCCAATACGTCTAAGTAGTTCCATTTGCCACAACCTATCTTGCGCATGCACATACCCTAGTGTGCGTATTGCATCTTTTTCTGTAGCTCCATAAATATGAGGAATACCGTAATTATCATAATAGACATTTACTTTTTCTGATAAATTTTTTAAATCATTCTCCCCTTCATAAACAGGAGTTAAGGAGTAAAGAAAAATACAAAGTCCCAAGAATAACAATCCTAAGATTGGGATTGTTATTTTTAGTATCTTTTTCAATCGGCGCATGGCGTAGGTTGTTTGCCTAAAGGTAAAATTAAATTTTAAAAAAGAAAATCTATTTCAACAGCAAAAAATAAAAAAATAACGGTATTATTTTAACAATTTGATTTTAAGAATTTTAGATGTTTCGTCATCAACCTTAAATCTATTGTCTGCACGTATACCAACTACCCAAACTATAGCGGAGCCAGAACATAATAACCACTGTTCTTCTTTAGCCACTACACTTAATTTTATGTCTTTATAAAATTTACTTAGTTTCTTTTTTCCGTGCTGTCCAAATGGGTAAAAAACATCTCCTTCTTCCCTCTTACGCAGTACTAATGGAAATTTAAGCTTTGACTTATCTACAAAAATAGTTGTCAATTCTGGTTTTTCTATGGCATCAACCTCTTTTAAGTTTATGTGTATTGGGTGGTCTAATGTATCTTGTTCTTTATTTATTAGGTAAACATCAGAATTAGGCTCTTTTAGCTCTTGTAATAACAAATTTTCTCTGTTTTTTACTAATCTGTGTGTTCTAGATAAAACCTGCTTACCACTCATTGCTGTAAGTAAATTGGCAACATCTTGCCACTCTGTAAAGCCATAATCACTAAACAAGGCATACAAATAGGTTTTTAAGGGTGTATAACTTAATAGTTTTTGTACAGATATCTCTGTTATTCCCTTTTTTGATATAAATAGCTCTTTTTTAAGTAGTCTAATATAATCCTTTGCTAGTATATTGGTTTCTTGCAAGTAAGTCTGTGTATTACTAAAGTTTTGCAAAAAAGTTGAATGCAGCTCTTTTAACTCTGGCACTATATTATGCCTTATTCTGTTTCTTAAATATTTGGTTTCTTGGTTGCTTTTATCTTCTCGCCAGCTAATATCATTTAATTTAGCATAGTCTAAAATTTGAGCGCGAGTAAAAGGTAATAATGGCCTAGAAAGTGAAGCTGTTTTAGATGGAATTCCAAGCAAACCATCTACTCCTGTACCACGGGATAAGTTTATTAAAAAGGTTTCTAAATTATCATCTGCTTGATGACCGGTTAGCAACGTATAAAGGTTGTTTTCTCCTATTAATTTGGCAAACCAAGCATACCTTAACTCTCTTGCTGCCATTTGAATAGATACTTTATTCTCATTAACATAACCACTTGTATCAAAATTAGTTACATATATTTTTTTATTTAACTGTAGTGCTAAATTACGAACAGATTCTTCATCTGCATCACTAGCACTATCACGCAGCTTAAAGTTACAATGCGCTATAGAAAAATCTAAATTTAATTGCGCACACAAATGCACTAAAACAACACTGTCTACACCACCACTACAGGCCACCAAAAATGGACGTTGCAATAACAACGGAAAATTTGTTTTTATATGGTGTTTAAATTCTTTTAGCACACTACAAATGTAACTAAAGTTTAAGATACTTTACCCTCTAAAACCTGTCTCATTGCTTTAGCTTTTAGCAAACACTCTTCGTATTCCTTTTCTGGACTAGCTTTTGCTGTAATTGCACCACCAACAGAGAATGACACATATTTTTCTGTGGCATTGTATAAAATACTACGTATAATTACATTAAAATCAAAATCTTGTTCTGGAGTAATATACCCAACGGTACCACTGTAAACACCTCTTTTTGTAGCTTCTAATTCTTCAATAATTTTCATCGCAGAAACCTTAGGTGCACCTGTCATGCTACCCATTGGGAACGTTTCTTTTATAATATCAATCACATTTTTATCACTTTTAACAGTTGAAGTAATTGTTGAAATCATTTGATGTACTTGATTGTAAGTATACACCTTACACAACTCAGTAACTTGCACGCTTCCTTTAATGGCACTTTTAGACAAATCATTCCGCACCAAATCTACAATCATTACATTCTCTGCACGTTCTTTTTCATCTAACGCCAAATTTGTTCGTAGTTTTTCGTCTTCTAATTTATCTAAAGAACGTTTTGCTGTGCCTTTTATAGGCTGAGAAATTACTGTTGTACCTTCTTTTTTTATGTAACGTTCTGGTGAAGCAGATGCCACATACTTATCATTCAACTTTAAAAAAACTGAGAAAGGAGCTTTAGATATTTTATTAAGTTCATTATAAGTTTCTAACGGATTAATTTCTGTGTCTTCAGCATAAAATTCCTGACAAAAATTAGCTTCGTAAATATCTCCTCTATGTATTTTTTGAAGCATTTTACCTACTCTATCAAAATAATCATCTTTAAAAATTCTCATTTTAATATGTATGTTCTTTTCTTTTGTCTCTTTTTTGTTTTTAAGGGTGATATTAGTAATCTCATCAAAATCAACTTTTATCTCATCATCAACCATATTTAGGTATATAAAATGAGCAGTATCACCTTGTATTTGTATTATTTTTTTAGGCTGAAAAAAATATAATTCAGGAAAATGAAGTCCGTCAAAATTCTCAGATTTTAATCGTTCTACATTATTCTTTAAATCGTACGTTAGATAACCAAAAATCCAGTCTTTTGTTTCTGTTTGATACGTTTTTAAATCATCAAAAGCATTAAAACTATCTGTAGACAATGCGGTTAAGGCATCTACTGCCAACATACCATCAAAAGAACTATATTTGTTATTATGTGAGTTGCTGTCTAACCAAACAACCTCATAGAACTGCTGACTCCATACAAGTAATTTAGCTTTAAAAACTTGTACATCATCAACTTTAAAAGAAAAAGACTTACGCAAGGGCTTATAATTTTTCTAAAAATTGATTAACAGCTGCTTGATACTCTGTTTTTACATCTGAAGCAATTAAAACACCTTCTTTAAAATTGTCGTTAAAAGATGGTAAAGCAAAGGTAGCTACTATTTCTGCTCCAAAACGAGGCAATACACCTTCTGCTTGTTTTAAAGCGCTTAAAGCGCCTCTTTTACCTGGTGAGGTTGCCAATAAAAGTACTTTTTTACCTTCAAGAAAATTACGATCTAATCTAGATAGCCAATCAATTAAATTTTTAAAAAAGGAAGATAAACCACTATTGTGTTCATTTACAGAAATAACAAGAGCATCTGCCTTGGCAATAGCATCATTAATTTCTTTTAGTTCTGATGAAAACCCGTTGTTTTTCTCTGCATCCTCACTATACATTGAGATAGTAACTTTGGCCATATCTAAAACTGTTACATCATTATTGCCTAAAATACCTGCTGTAAATGTTGCTAATTTATGGTTTATAGAGGTGCTAGAATTGCTTCCTGCAAAGGCTAAAATAGTACTCATTTTATATAGTTTTTAACGAAAATACCGTAAAAAACAATCAATTGCGAGCATTTTAGCTAATTTTGCAAACGAAAATAATAAAACCAACTGTAAAACAAGCACATAGCTTTTTTTAAACCACTAATGGAGAATAAAACCAACAGATTATACTTTATAGACGCAATGCGTGCTTGGGCTATTTTAATGATGTTACAAGGTCATTTTATAGACGGATTATTAGATTTTGAATATAGAGATAAATCTATTTTAGCTTATGCCATATGGAGCTATTTTAGAGGAATGACTGCTCCTGTTTTTTTTACAGTTTCTGGCTTTATATTTACGTATTTACTTGTTAGAGGAGATAAAAAAGGATTAAAAAATCCGCGAGTAAAAAAAGGAATTAAACGTGGATTACAATTAATTCTAATAGGCTATTTATTAAGAATGAACCTTTTTAGTGTTATTTTTGGAGAAATCTACGACTCCTTTTTCTACGTAGATGTACTACATTGCATTGGATTCTCTATCTTAGGAATAATAGCCTTGTATTTAATCACAAGCAAAACAAAACCAGTTATTTTTACTACTATATTAGTGACAATTACAATTGTTTTATTTTTATTTGAACCAACATACGACAAACTACCACACTCTTATTTACCACAAGCTATTGCTAACTACATTACTAAATTATATGGTTCTGTATTTACTATAATACCTTGGTTTGGCTATGCTACTTTTGGTGCTTTTATGGCTATGTTATTTACAAAATATAAAAACTACCAAAAACTATACATAACAGCTATACCAATATGTGTTGTTACAGGACTATTTTTAATTTTTGGATCATCGCCTTTATTTGCTTTTATATGCGATATAACAAATACAAGTTTTTTGTATGCTGTGTACACTAACAATTACTTATTTATTAGGCTTGGAGATGTGCTCATCATATTTTCTATTTTTATGATGCTACGCTCCTACCTTACCAATAAAACTGTTTTAAAAATTGGTCAGAACACGCTTGCCATTTACGTAATACACTTTATTATTTTGTACGGTAGTTTTACTGGACTTGGGTTTTATCACTTTTTTAAATATTCTTTAACCCCTGCAAAAGCTATAATTGGCGCTGCTTTATTTATGTTTAGCTCTACATACTTGGCCTTATTGTATGATAAACACGAACTTAAAATTAAAAACAGAATACAAAAAGTAAAGTTTGCTACTTTAAAGCTATTTAGACTAGCTAAAAATTAAGTTTTGCTATTTTTTGATACTTAGTTTTACGCTATGTTTACAGCCAAATAACTATAAAAATGAGCAACGACAAACAATACTCGCCAATTAAAGTAGAATTAGAAAAAGATAAAAACTACGGATGGTGTACTTGTGCACACAGCAGCAACCAACCTTTTTGTGATGGTTCTCACAAGGCACATAACGCAACACCGTCTATGCGTTTTTCTGTTGAAGAAGCAAAAACCTACAATATGTGTACTTGTAAATTAACAAGCAACCCTCCATTTTGCGACGGTTCTCATAAAAAATAAGCACACTACAACATAAAAAAAGTCCTTAAGTAATTTTTCTTGAGGACTTTTTTTGTGTTTTACACGTATGTTAATTAGAAACAATTTAGTACAAAAAACTACAAATTATATAGATTTGCATACTGACATTAAAATACGAATGAAAAACACTACAACCATTTACAACTCTGTATTAACTATTGCAGGGAGCGACTCTGGAGGTTGCGCAGGCATACAAGCAGATATTAAAAGCATTAGTGCTAACGGAGGCTTTGCAACTACTGCAATTACAGCTATTACAGCACAAAACACGTTAGGAGTTAATGCAATTTATCCAATTCCTACTACAGAAATTAAAAACCAAATAGTAGCTGTATTAAGCGATATAAATGTTGGTGCTATAAAAATTGGAATGCTACAATCTGCAAAGATTATAAAAGCAGTATTAGAAACTCTAGAAGCTCATAAAGATATGCCTATTGTTTTAGACCCTGTGATGGTAGCATCTTCTGGAGATAATTTGTTAGACAATGCAGGCTTAGAGGCCATAAAGTTACTTTTGCCATTAGCAACCTTAATAACTCCAAATATACCAGAAGCACAAGTTTTACTTAAGATTGATACTATTTCTCCTGAAAATATGCCACAAATTGCAGAAAAAATTGGAAAAATGTACAAAACATCGGTTTTGTTAAAAGGCGGACATATAGAAAATAGTCAAACCTTAGTAGACGTATTATACAACTACCAAACCAACTCGTTACACAATTTTAGCAAAACACAAGTAAACACTAAAAACACACACGGTACTGGTTGTACATTATCTTCTGCTATTGCTACACATTTAGCACTTGGAAATAGTTTAAAAGACGCTGTGCAAAAAGGAATAACTTACACACACCACGCAATAGTAGCTGGTAAAAGTAAAGAACTAGGAAAAGGAAATGGTCCTGTAGACCATTTTTACAAACTACAATAAACAAAAAAGGCTGCTCTGTTGAGCAGCTTTTTTTTATCTATTAAGATAAAAGCTTAAATATGTAAAGCTCTATCTCCTGTTGCAGCTAAAGCCGCCTCTTTAATAGCCTCTGTAAATGTTGGGTGAGCGTGAGACATTCTAGATACATCTTCTGCACTAGCTCTGTACTCCATAGCAACAACTGCTTCTGCAATCATATCTGCTGCACGTGCACCAACCATATGTACACCTAAAATTTCGTCTGTATTTTTATCTGCAAGTACTTTTACAAAACCGTCTAAATCCATACTAGCTCTAGATCTACCTAAAGCACGCATAGGAAACTGACCAACTTTATAATCAACACCAGCTTCTTTTAACTGCTCTTCTGTTTTACCTACAGCAGCAACTTCTGGCCAAGTATAAACAACACCAGGAATTAAGTTGTAGTCTATATGTGGTTTTTGCCCCGCAATAGTTTCTGCAACAAAAGTACCTTCTTCTTCAGCCTTGTGAGCCAACATAGCACCTTTAATTACATCACCAATAGCATAAATATTGGAAGCGCTTGTTTGCAAATGCTCATTAACATCTACTAAACCTCTGTCTGTAAGTTTTACACCAGCAGCTTCTGCATTTAAACCATCTGTATAAGCATGACGACCAACAGCTACCAAACAGTAATCTCCAGTGAAAGTAACTTCTTCACCTTTTTTGTTATCTGCTTTAACTATAACTTCATCACCATTACGTTCCACAGATTTTACCTTATGAGACAAGTTCATTTTAAATTTCTGTTTCTTTAAAACTTTATTAAGTTCTTTAGAAACTCCTTTATCCATAGTTGGTACTATACGGTCCATATACTCAACAACAGATACTTCTGCACCTAACCTTTTGTATACTTGTCCTAACTCCAAACCAATAACTCCACCACCAATAATAATAAGGTGTTTTGGAACTTCTTTAAGTTTTAATGCTTCAGTAGATGTTATAACACGCTCTTTATCTAACTTAATAAAAGGCAAGGTAGATGGTTTACTACCAGTTGCTATAATTGTATGTTTAGCTTCAATTTCTGTAGTTTCTTCACCTGCTATAGAAATATGCGTAGCATCTTTAAAAGAACCAGTACCTACGTAAACGTCTATTTTATTTTTTTTCATTAAAAAATCAACACCACCAGTAGTTTGGTCTACAACGGCTTGCTTACGAGAAATCATTTTCTCTAAATTGATTTTAATTTCGCCAGGAATATCAATTCCGTGCTCTTCAAAATGCTTTACTGCATCTTCATAATGATGAGAAGAGTCTAACAACGCCTTAGACGGAATACAGCCTACATTTAAACACGTACCACCTAAAGTTGAATATTTCTCTATTATTGCTGTTTTCATTCCTAATTGTGCGCAACGTATAGCTGCAACATACCCTCCAGGACCTGAGCCAATTACGGCAACATCATATGAATTCATATCTTTTTCTTTGATTAAAGTTGTAAAATTAGCACTATTTTTTGTGGATAGGAAATTATAATACCTTCCTCTTTTTATTATAACAAATTTTTAGCGTTTTAGTGCGTATAAACACATAAACTAAACGCCAAGTTCTATAGCTGTAGTATGTTTTACCTCATTTATTACAAAAGAACTTTGCGTACTACCAATATGGTTTAATGCTATTGACTTAACAAACATAAATACATTGAAAACACAATATAATGATCTCAGAATTAAAAAAAAGAATGGTTTACATATTGTATTTCCAGAATTACAATTACACCTATATCAATCAAAAATAAAAGAACTAATGAGACTATCTAATGGTTTAATTAGACTATCTATTGTTTTAGATAATGATATTAAAAGAACTTATAATTTAATAAAAAAGTGTAAACAAAACTTGGCTATTTTATAATAATACAACCACTAGTATGAAGATATAAAACTTGCAAGAAACGCTCCAAAATTGTAATATTACAAGGTAATTAACTAACTCAATTTAATGCAAAACCAAAACTTAAGCACCTCAGACCCTAAAAATGAGCATATTGTAGATAATAAAGAATTAAATTTCTTTGAAGCTTTAATTCCGGTTTTAATTTTAATGTCGCTTTTAGCTTACAATATCTTCTTTGTAGACGGACAAGAATGGTTTGGTGCATACACAAATCAAATAATACTTTTAATTGGTGGTGTTATTGCTGCAATTGTTGGGTTATTTAATAAAACTTCTTTTGTTACTATGGGAAAAGAAGTTTGGGAAAACCTAAAAAGTGTTTTTATACCTATACTAATATTGGTTATGGTTGGTGCTTTAGCTGGTACTTGGCTGGTTAGCGGTATTATACCTGCTATGGTTTATTACGGATTACAAGTTTTAAACCCTAGTATATTTTTACCTGCCTCTGTTATTATTGCTGCTATAATTTCTATAGCTACAGGTAGTAGCTGGACCACGTCTGCAACAGTTGGTATTGCACTAATTGGTATTGGTTCTGCCCTTGGTATTAACCCAGGAATGATTGCCGGTGCTGTAATTTCTGGAGCTTATTTTGGAGATAAAATGTCTCCTTTAAGTGACACAACCAACCTTGCTCCTGCTATGGCTGGCACAGATTTGTTTACACATATAAAATATATGACTATTACTACTGTGCCAACACTTATAGTTACACTTATTTTCTTTAGTGTTTTAAGTGCCAATATAGATACAAATGGCACTACAGATATTGCCTTTATATTAGATACAATAGATGCTAATTTTACCATAACACCATTATTATTTATAGTACCTGTGGCTGTAGTTGCTCTTATTTTATTAAAAACCAAACCTTTGGTTGCGTTACTTTCTGGTGTAGGCTTAGCTATTATATTTGCTTTTATCTTTCAGCCAAAATTACTAGATAAATTAAGTGATTCTAAGATAAACTCTATTGTTACTGCTGTTCTAACAGATACTAACGTAAGTATAGATGATAGTGAACAAGTAGCAAAATTTTCTACCGAAGAAATAGCAATTATTAAACAAAATAAGGACTTAAGCAAAGTTTTTACCGGTGATGATTTAGAAGGTATTTATACTAAAGAAGATTTAGCAGCTGTTTTTTCTGGTCTAACTAAAGACAAAAGTGTTTTAGCAAGTACTGCTGATAATTTAGATAAATTAATTACCAAAAAGCGATTACGAAAACTATTTAGTGCTGGCGGAATTAATGGTATGCTTTGGACTATTTTACTAATATGTTGCGCAATGGTCTTTGGTGGTATTATGGATGGTATTGGAGCCTTAGCAAGAATTACCAAAGCACTACTATCTATAGCTACAACTACCTTTGGTTTGTTTGCAAGTACTGTTGCTAGTTGTTTGGGTTTAAATGCTATTGCTAGTGATCAATATTTAGCAATTGTTATTCCTGGTAAAATGTTTAAAAAGGCATATGAAGATAAAGGTCTTGCTCCAGAAAACTTAAGTAGAACCTTAGAAGATTCTGGTACTGTAACCTCTGTACTAATACCTTGGAATACTTGTGGAGCTTATCAATCTAGTGTTTTAGGCGTTGGAGTTGGCGAGTATTTTATTTACGCTATGTTTAACTGGTTAAGCCCATTTACTACATTATTATTTGCTGCTTTAAACATTAAAATAAGACAGTTACGTTCTAAATAAATTTTAACATAAAGAATCTTTATTCTTCTATAAAGAATTAAAATTTTATTAAACTAAAAAAGCATATTTGTAGGTTATATTTGCAGTAACAAAATGTATAACCTTAAATAAAAAATATATGGCTTTTGTAGGAAAAAAATTCCCAGATTTAAACGTTAATGCAATGAACGAAATGGGTGATACTTTCAAACTAAACGTATTGGAAGAAGCTAAGAACAATAATAAAAAAGTATTATTATTCTGGTACCCTAAAGATTTTACTTTTGTATGTCCAACGGAATTACACGCTTTTCAATCTGCATTAGCAGAATTTGAAAAAAGAAATACAATAGTAATTGGAGCTTCTTGTGATACTCCTGAAGTACACTTTGCTTGGTTAAATACGCCAAAAGATAATGGTGGTATAGAAGGTGTTACTTACCCAATTTTAGCAGATAGCAACAGAAACTTAGCTTCTACATTAGGAATCTTAGATATATCTAACGAAACTTATAATGATGAAACAGGAGTTATAACTGTAGATGGTGACAATGTTACTTATAGAGCAACTTACTTAATTGACGAAGAAGGTACTGTTTTTCATGAAGGAATTAACCATATGCCTTTAGGAAGAAATGTAAACGAGTTTTTACGTTTAGTAGATGCTTACACTCACGTACAAGAAAAAGGTGAAGTTTGTCCTGCAAACTGGGAAGAAGGCAAAGAAGCTATGCAAGCTAACGCTAAAGGTACTGCAGAATACTTAGCATCTAACGTAAACTAATTTTAGTATGTTACTAGAACTAGAACAAGACAATTTAGCAGAACTAATTGCTGAGCACAAAAAAGTGGTTGTGCAATACTCTGCTACTTGGTGTGGAAACTGTAGAATAATGAAGCCTAAATTTAAAAAAGAGGCTGCTGCTAACGAAGACATTACATTTATTTTAGCTGATGCTGAAAAATTTCCGGAATCTAGAAAATTAGCCAATGTAGATAATTTACCTACGTTTGCTACGTTTGAAAACGGAAACATTAAAAACCAGACGCAGACAAATAAATATGATGTTTTAAAAGAATTAGTACATGAAATTGCCAGTAATTAAACACCTTACAAGTTTTATAAAAGAGAACGATGAAGATTACGTTCTTGAAACAATTGAAACTTTAGAGGCGCTAACAGAAGTATCATCTATAAAAGATGAAGAACTAGATGTTATTGGAGAACTAATTTCTAATATGTATGGTGCTTTAGAGGTACAAAAATCTATTAAAGAAGGTGTGCCAGAAAAAGAAGCTCTAAACAGTTTTATGAAACGTGTATTAGGTTCTATAGACAAATAAACAGTAAAACACTGTTACATAATAAAGCCACAATTCTAGAAATTAGAATTGTGGCTTTTATTTATTAAAGAAACTGTTACAACAAACTACTAAAAAAAACCTCTGAAATTAATTTTTAGAGGTTTTTTTATTCTTAACTAGACTAAAAGAGATTCTAAATCGCTTAAACCTTGCATCTTTGCGTGATCTAATGCTGTATTACCTCTTTGGTCTGCTACAGTTTTATCTGCATTCTTATCTAATAACATTTTAATAATTGACTGTCTATTAAAGGTTGCCGCATAAATTAAAGGAGTAGCTCCAGATAAGTTAACTGCGTTTACATCTGCTCCTTCACCAATTAGATATTCTGCAATTGCATCAAAACCTTTAAAACACACTCCCATCAAAGCCGTATTTCCAGAGGCATCCTTATCATCTATTGGTGCATTATTGTCTAGTAAAACCTTAGCTATATCTAAGTAATTATAATAAGTTGCTAAAATTAAAGGTGTAGAGCCACGTGTATCTTTTACAGATACTAATTCTTGGTTCTCTTTTAACATTTTTGCTACTTCTTCTGTATTCTCTTCTCGTATTACATTAAAAAATGCTGTTGTAGTTTCTGTCATTTTATAGTTATAAAAAAAAGGGATAAGCACTAATGCTTACCCCAAATAATGCGTTATTATCTTAATAATTTTCTAATTCTGATATACCTAAAGCCTTACGTACTCCATTTCCATAAGCAGGATCTGCCTTATCAAAATGCACTAACTGTCTCTCTATAATTTCCATAGAAACACCTTGCATTGCAGCAGCTACATTGCTAAACAATCTGTTTTTCTGCCCCTCATCAAACATTCTAAACAAATCTCCTGGTTGCTTATACTCGCCATACGTATCATTTTCTTCATAACGTTTGGCATCACCACTAATTTTCATTGGTGGCTCTTCTACAGTTGGGTCTTCTACAGCTCCTCCTTTACTATTTGGTTCATAATAAGCATCTGGGTTACCAAAATCATTGGTGAAGAAACGCATAGAACCATCTTTATGGTAGTGATTAACTTCAGATTTAGCTGCATTTGCCGGTAA
>NZ_JBDVAA010000200.1:0-5637 GCF_039943695.1 Cellulophaga sp.
GGTAGCCTTTAACTTAGATAATAAGGAAGGCCATATAAATGGGTTTTATTATTACAAAAAAATAGGTGTAGATATAAAAGTAGTAGGTACAGCTGTAGCAGATAGCTTACTTGCATACGAGCTAAATTATAAAAATGATACACTGGCTATTTTAAAAGGAAAAATTGAAGATTCTGGCATAAAAGGGGTTTGGGTAAATGCAGAAAACAAAAAAGAATACCCTTTAGTTTTAACACAAGCAGCTAAAAAAGTAACTCCGTTACCAGTAGATATACTGGGTGAATATTACAATGAAGTTTGCAACCTAACTCTTACGTTTACAAAGTCTAAAGGCGAGTACTACTACAGCTATATATCTAAAGAGCGAAATTTAAAAGGGAAGCTTAATTTTTATAGGGATGAAGGTTTATATGTTAACTTAACAGAGATTGAATACGCTGAAGATTATTTTGATGTTGCTTTGCCTGAAGAGGATACCGAAAAAGAAAAAGAGTATGCAGAGCTAAAAAAAATAGGCAAGCGTACACTTGGTGTAGAGGGCCAATATAGTCCAGGAGAATTAACAATTCAGAATTACGGTAATGCAATGAATTATTATGTGAAGTTAAATGATTGCGGAGAAAAATACATTCATTTTAAAAAGAAGTAATATAACATTAAAAACAAATAATGAGGCAGTTGTTAATTACGTTACTTTTAATTTTGCTATTAAGTTGTGCTTTTGTAAATCAGCAAAACCAAGTCGAAACTACAAGTGAATGGAATAGATTTGAACTTACAGGTATAGCTAAATCTCTAAAAGAAAAAACATATAAGGCTAATTTTAGTAGTAGCGTAATTAAAGAAGATGAACTTAGTCTGTTAAATACCTTAATTGTTAGTTTTGATAGTTTAGGAAGGTTTACAAAATCTATTACTTTAAACGCAGAAAATAACAGAACTAGTAGCACAACAACTAAGTATACTAAAGATAAAAATTATGAATCTTTTCATTATAGCAAAGACAATGTTTTACGCAACAAAAGCATAATAAAGTATGTATCTGATTCTTTAATTTTAGAGGAATCTTTTGCACCTAATGATGAATTATTATTTTCTATTAGAGTTGAAAAGCAAAATGATAGGTTTTCTAAAGTAACTCTTGTAAACGGAGATAAAATAGATTCACATTTTTATTACTATACAGATGATAAATTTATTAAAAACAAAGTAGCCATAAATAAAAATAAGGATACTATATCTAATATAAAATACAAGTATTTAGCATTTGATAAAAATGGTAATTGGACCAAAAGATTGTCTAAAAATTCTCTTAATAAAAACGATATAGGTAAACTAGAAGTTAGGGAGATAAACTATTAAAAATAACTAATAGGAGCATTTTAAATATATAACAGACGCTTACGAATATTAATTGCTATTTTGGTAATTGCTTTGCTATTGTTAGTATTGGTATTCGTTAAAAAATATATTTAAAAAAAATACATTTCTCAAATGATTAAAAAAAGCATTCTTTTATTGTGTTTCATTTTTTGTGTTAGCTGCAAGAGCGCACAACATAAATTTCCTTCTTTTGATGATGTAGTAACTACGTTCTTTACAAGTTATGATCTACGGAAGGAGCAGGGTACAGATGAGATTAGATTTGTTAAAAAACAAGAGGGTTACTATATTCAAGAGTATAATTATGATACTAATGATTATAAAAAAACAACTTTGTTCTGGAGTGCTTCTAATAATACATACCAAGAGTTAAATTTTCCTAAAGGTAAAGCGTTAAATGCCGAGTATGCTAATTATCATTTAACGTATTATTATAAAGAAAGGTTTAATGTGTTGCCTTACTATGGTTATGTGGGTTGGGCTAAAGATGTTATTGCTTTTTTAGAGCACAAAAAAGACTTAACAGATTTAGAATACTATGCTTTAGGAAGAGCATACAGTGCCAGTGCAAGTCATTTATTAAACAATAGTTATGAATTTGGAGATCCTAAAGATCAATTTAAATTTTTAGAATCTGGTAAAAATCAATTTACAAAAGAGCAGCTTAAAACATATATTAATTATGAAGAAAAGGCTATAGAAAATTATACCATACTTTGTCAAAAAAATCCAGATTATCCAACAGTTGTAGGTACCATTTGTAATAAATTAGATAACGAGTATGTTGATGCTTATTTAAACCTTAGTATTTACCAAAACCAGGTAGAGGCTTTAGCATTTTTGCCAGATGGTTTGTACACAGATTTTGTTATGGATTATGCAAAGAACTATTTAAACTCTTTAGAACCTAATGCTATTTTATTTACCACAGGAGATAATGATACATTTCCGTTTATGTACGCACAAGCAAAGCTAAAACACCGCCAAGACGTTGCTATTGTAAATACAAGTTTACTAAACCAAAATAGTTATGTAAACCATTTAAGAGATGATATGGTTTTGGCTTCATCACCAATTAGGCTTACACTAAAACCAGATGCATATGCAAAAGAGAATTTGTCTTATGTGGTTTTCGATAAGGATAAAAATGATAATAAGTATTTAGATTTAAAAAGTACACTACAACTAATAAATGCAAAAGACTCATCTGTAGTTTATAAAAAAGCAAAAGAGAATGCTAAATTGTCTACAAATAAAATAGCTATTGCTATAAATCAAGATACCTTAAAGCTTAAGTACAAAACAAATTATATAGTTAAGGGAGAATTACTTGCGTTAGATATTATAGCGTCAAATATAAAAACAAGACCTGTTTACTGTACATTTAATGAGTTGCCTGTAGTGTCTAGCTATTTAGAGAAATCTGGTTTTGCATATAAAATAACAGCTAATCCTAAAAACAAAATAGAAAATGATAAGTATGTAGCAGGTATAGATGCAGATAAAACCTATGCTGTTTTAGTAGATGAGTTTCAATATCATGAAAACACTAAAAATAGCTCAAAAACTGAGCTTTCTGTTTTAATAAATTATACATCTTCTTTTGAAACCCTCACTAATCATTACAAAGAAACAGGAGATATTAAAAGATGTAAAGAGGTGCTAGATGCATTTACAAATTTTTATCCAAAAGACCTTTACGCAGATATTAGTTTTATGATTTCATCTATGGCAAAAAATGCGTATGCCATAAAAGATTTAAAAAATGGAGACCTTATGGTTAAAAATCTTATTGAAAATTTAGAGCGTATAAAAAGAAATAACAAAGAGAGTACAACTTCTACCAAAACAGCAGCCTTAAGAAAATTAATTTTTGGAGATGAGGTTAACAATAAATTAGATAAAAATGATCTAGAGCTTTATTTGTATATCATTACAGAAATATCAAATACAGAAGAGGTAAATACTAATTTAACTTCTCGTTTGTATGCATTAAAAAAGTATTTTATGGAGCAGCTTAGTCAGTTTTAAGAATAAGTTTATAGCAGAGTAAGTAGTTAATTTTAGAACTATGCTTATAAAAAAGATACAAATACAAAGTTACTCAGGTATACTTTTAGCTGTGCTTTACGGAGTTGTTTTAAGAGTTTTAAAAGAGAGTTTTGATGTTTCTATTGAAAACTTTATATTCATTTTTGTTGCACCTGTTATTATAAGTTTAATACCTATTTGTTATGCAACTACGGGTATATATAGATCTAAACTAAAACTTTTTTTTTACCCTTTTTTTTCGACACTATTATTTTTAATAATATGCTCTGTAAGTAGTTGGCAAGATTTTCCTGTGTTTTTACTTTTAGGATTGCCATTCTATATAATTACAGGCGTGGTTGGCATACTGCTAGGCGGAGTTGTAAAAGAACAAAATAGTAAAGTAAAAAGTAATACAGATGTCTAATATTGAAATTAGAGAAATGTCATTTTTACAACGCTTAATAGCTATTCCTTTTAATAAAATTATAGAGGCTTTTTCTCATTAAAAATCATTATCTAAATTAACATGACTACAAAAAAATTATTACTTCAGTTTTTAAAGTATTTTATATTAAGTTGTTTTTTTTATTATTTGTTTTCAGTAGTACAAGTAATTCTACATTTTATGGTTGAAGCTGGTGTTTTAATCAATATAATTAATACGTGCTTATTTAGTTTAAGCCTAGTTGATACTATTATGCTTTTTGGTTTATTTATTTCTGCTTTGTTGTTTACGGCCTACTGGTTACGTAATAAACGTAGTGTAATAAAATTATTAAAATTAGGTTTAGTAACGTCAGTTTTGTTTGCAGCACTAATCTTTATAGTTAAAAATATGGTGGTTCCTGAGCTTAAAATTGTGTCTTACTTAAATAGGTATCAATATACTCTTAAAGAGAAACTAAGTACTGAAGAAGAAAGAGAAATGAGTGACGATTTAAGAAAAAATAGATTGTCAATGATGAATGTTTTAGCCATAAATAAATATAAAGATTCATTACAAACCGAAATATTGGCTAAGGAAACCAATTTAAAAGAGCTAGCATTAAGTACACCAGATAGTATATTAGAAAGTGTTTTGCCTAACTCTTATCTAAATAAGTATATTAAAAATAAACCTAAAAATACATCAGAATTTGGTTTGTTTACCCTAAATAAATTAAAGTATGAGGTAAGTTTACATAAACAATTAATTAAAGAAATTAAGCTATCAAATTGGGAAGAAACAAAATATTACCTTACTATTTTCTTGACGTTCTTTTTTGTTGCTTATGGTATTTTACTAGGCTTTAACCTTAAAAATAAGTCCCCATTTGTATTAGTTATAGCGGGTATTGCTATTTATTTTTATACTTATAAAGTAATTGAAATGATTGGTAACAATAGTAACGGATCTTTTAACTCTGCAGAAATAATTATTAATGCCGGAGTTATTTTTGTTTTGTTCTTAGGGCTAACCTATAGAATGGTTTTACTCGAAAAAAAAGCAAAAAAACAAAAGAATAAGTTAGTAAAGAGTAAAAATGATAGATATAGTTAATTGTATTTTATCATATAAGGTTAGTATCTAAATTTACTCTTAAATATACAACACACCCTTACGAATATTAATTGCCGCTATGTTGACTTAAAAAGTCTACTTATTATTGTTTTAATTAGAATTGATAGGTGTTACCCTAGACATTTAAAAACAATAAGTTAAATGAAGAATAGCATACTTTGTATACTGCTTTTATTATTACTTTCTTGCGGTAGTAAAGAAAAACAAGAAATTAAAGAAACAGAAAAGCTAGAAGCTAATTCTAGTACAAAGTTGACAGATACTTTACGTATTAATAAAGACTTTACAATATCTTATTTAAAAATTGACTCTTTAACCTACTCAGGTTTTAAAAAGAAAAACCAAGTAGCTTTTACAGAAACTAAACATAGTAGTTTAAGTTGCGGAAATTCTAGTCCAATGTGGAGCTCTAGTACTACTATTAAAAATGATACTTTAGGTATAGAATTAAATTTTAATAAAAGCTGGGTAGAAAGTACACCAGAACCTAAAGAGCAAGTATTAACTAACATAAAATTAGACAATGCAAAAGCAAAGTTTTATAACGGAATTATACTAGGTAAGTCTAACATAGTAGAAGTAAAAGAAAAACTGGGAAAACCTATTAGTGAAAGTAACTATTCATTGGAATATTGTTTTAAAAAAACTAGAATATTGTT
>NZ_JBDVAA010000201.1:0-8231 GCF_039943695.1 Cellulophaga sp.
ACTAGAATTAAATGGCTATAAACCACACATAGAACCAGACAAATTAGATGTAGAGCCTATACATATTGGCGGTTTCCCTTATTCTTTTCTTCATTATTTAAGACGATTTTTTGCGTATCATATGAATGATGAAAATTGGACTCCTACTCCTTTTGATAAAAATTTAGATCCTGCAGCAGATGCTATTGTAGAAGAAGAATCATCTATGTTTTATAGTCACCTTTTAGTTCACTCAGACTGCGCAGGGTATTACATTCCTATAGATTTGGAAGATGTAATTTTTGATACAGAAGAAATTAACGTGCCTGGAGCTATGATTGGTTCTTCTTATGGTTTGTTAACAGATTTAAAAAGCGTTGCAAAAAAGTTAGGTGTACAACTAAATGAAAATTTAGAAGTACAAAACAAAGAAACACTCTATAAAACCATTGATAATCAAGGTGATTTTTGGATAGAAAAAATAGTTTGGCTAACACTTTTTGAAGCTGCCAACTACAGCATAAAAAACAAGACAGCTATTGTTTTTAATTAATAAATGATATGTATAAAAAAGCCTCAATATAATTAATATTGAGGCTTTTACTATTTTAAAAAGTTAAACTGAAAAACTATAAATTACCCACAACTTTAAATGCTTTACCATTTGGTGTAATTACAATCTCATACAGTTTACCGTCGTAACTATAGTATTCTTTATTATCTATATAAACAGCGTCTGCCTCATCTGGTAAACTATAAACAATAGCGTCTGTAGGAGCTTCTACCACTTTATAATTACTACCAGATTTTATGTAAAAAGTACCCCCAAAATAATAATATGGTTTATTTCTAATTACTACTTTTCTATATCCTGTAGGTATTGTTTTTATTTTTAATCCTATTGGTGGCGTAACAGCAACATAACGCCCATTATTATGTCTGTAATAATTACCATTAGCATAGTGGTAATTTACTCCGTTTCTTTTTACCACAACTGTTTTTGCTGGTAACGTACGTACAACTCTTACTTTAGGTTTTGGAGTTTTGTAAACAACCTTAGTTTTAGTTACTGTTGTTTTGGTTACTGCTTTTTTAGATGACCTACGTTGCGCATTAGCAGAAAATGCAATAAAAAATACAACTAAAGCAGCAACAACTATTTTTTTAATTTTAAAATCCATAATCTCTATATTTTAAAGTTAATTACTATTTGGACTCCAAAAAAGAATTATGGTTTAAGTCTTTAAAACATAAAAATTGTTAAAAGGGTTTTTGTAAAACAATATAATTATAATAATTTTTCTTTTTCTATCTCTAAAATTTCTACTCTGGTAAGATGTTCTTTTAGAGGCATAAACGCAATGTGTTGCGCCTGTTTTTTATAAATATTCCAATAAACAACAACATAACCATTTATTGGTGATACATATACTCCTTTTTTAGCCTCTTCTATTTCTATTTTTGTTCTTTTCTCCTCTGTATACTCTACCCAAATAACCCTATTAAAGTCGGACTTGTTTACCAATGTCTCAAAATAATTACTTAGTATTAATTTAGGCTGTGTCTCTTTCAAATACCTATGTATTGTTGTTTTAACATCTTCATCTATAGATTTAAAACCAACTTCATCTTTATTAAGTTTTATATCTTTTAGTACCCACTCACTGTGCTCTTTTTCTATATGATGTATTAAGCCAGCATAGGTATCATTTAAAAACATTAATTTTAAATTAAAACTATGGTAATAACCAAATTTATCTGTGTCTTCTTTACTAAATAAATCTAAAAAATACTGTTCTTTCTGTGCTATTTCTGTTTCTGAGTATTCTTCATCAAAAACCAGCTCAACAACATCATAGCTCCATTTTAAACTAACTCCTAGAGCTAACATTTTATCTTCTATTACAGCTTGTGATGCTACCACTTCTTGTTTTTGTATATAAGATTGATGAAAAGACAAACCGTCTGGATACATAGATTTAACATCTTTTTGATCTGCAATTTTTCCCGCATCAAAAGTTAAATACATTTCTATTTTTGGATTTTCAACTTCATAAATTACAGCCTTAAAACAATTAGGATTCATAGTTGCTGTATTAAAAAACCTATATAAATCTTTGTGTTTTAATGTAGTACCATAATTCGCATTTAAAAAAGCATTTAAATTTTTGGTTGCCATTTTCTCAGACAGCATATATTTATATTTTAATGTGTAAAATAATACAACAAGTAAAACTAAAATACCAATAACAATCTCTTTAAATCCAATATCCATAACAACAAATATAATGTAACAATTACTCTAGATCTTCCCTGTAAATAGTGATTTTATAATTTAGTTTTTTATTAAGACTACTAGATTTTTTAAGTTTTACCTTTGTTATAAATATTTAAAATAAATCTACTACTCATTTTGAATTTTTTAAATAATTACAAACAGTACTTTAAACAACTATACCGTATTACTTTTATATGTAGTGTAATTGGTTTGTTCCTTTTTGTTATAGATTTTGGGTATAACAAATCTCCGCAATTACAGTACGTTTTTAATGTCTACTACTTTATAGTTATAACATTAGGTATTTTAGCCACACTGTTACGCTATATTAAGCGACATAAGACTATAAAACATGGCGTTCTTATTTTTGATAGTGCTACAATACTTATCACCTTAACCATTTTATATGCTCATTTTTTAGGCGAAGAAGCACACAAACATATTTCTTTTTTATATAATGACACGTGGGTTAAATTTGCGATTATACTAACTTTTATAAGAGAATTTTCAGAGCAAAATGTAAACTATAAACGTACCGTATTTAATCCGGCACAGCTTTTTATAATTAGCTTTTTAGGTATTATTTTTATAGGTACATTGTTGTTAATGTTACCTAATGCAACCTATACCAGCATCTCTTTTTTAGATGCTCTTTTTACGGCCACTAGTTCGGTTTGCGTTACAGGTTTAATTGTTGTAGATACAGGCAGTTATTTTACCACATTTGGGCAAGCCATAATATTATGTCTTATACAAGCAGGTGGTATTGGTATACTTACCGTTGCTAGTTATTTTAGTTATTTTTTTAAAGGTAGTGCTAGTTATGAAAATCAGCTTTCTTTAAGTGATATTACTGGTGCTTCTAAGTTAGGAAAAGTATTTTCTACTCTTAAACGTATTTTAGTAATTACATTTTCTATAGAGATTTTAGCAACTTTATTAATCTATAGTAGTGTAGATAAAACATTGTTTAGTTCTTTTTTTGAACGTTGTTTTTTCTCTCTTTTTCATTCTATTTCTGCATTTTGTAACGCTGGTTTTTCTACGTTATCAAATAGTTTATACCAAACAGGGTTTAAACACAATTATATGCTTCATAGCATTTTAATTGCTTCTTTTGTTTTAGGTGGATTGGGTTTTCCTATAGTCGTAAATTTAATTAAATACCTAAAGTACTTTTTTGTTAGAAAATTATTTTATTTATCAGGAAAAACAGAAACTCATAAACCTTGGGTGTTAAATATTAATAGTCGTATTACACTAGTTACAACCATTTCCTTAACGGTTATTGGTACTATTATTTTTTATATTAATGAATATAACAATACGTTAAAAGAACATAGCGGTATTGGTAAGTTTGTAACTGCTTTATTTGGTGCTACCACACCTAGAACTGCTGGTTTTAATACAGTAGATATGTCTGCCTTAAACTTTTCTACCATTATGCTAATCTTTTTACTAATGTGGATTGGTGCATCTCCATCATCTACAGGGGGTGGTATAAAAACAAATACTTTTGCTATTGCCACACTTAACTTTTTAAGTTTAGCTAAAGGTAAATCTAAAATAGAAGTTTTTAGAAGAGAAATTGCAGAGGTCTCTGTACGTAGAGCTTTTGCTGTTATATCCCTATCACTATTAGTTATAGGATCTGGAATTATACTAGTTTCTATTTTTGATAGCGAAAAAAAACTGTTAGACATTGCCTTTGAGTGCTTTTCCGCTTACAGCACTGCAGGCTTAAGTCTTGGTATTACAGCGGATTTAAGTGCGCCTAGTAAACTTGTTATTATTGGCATAATGTTTATTGGTAGAGTAAGTATGCTTACACTACTTATTGCTTTGGTTAAAAAAACCAAACACAGAAATTACAAATACCCAACTGAAGAATTGACTATAAATTAAACTAAAATGAAATATATAATTGTAGGATTAGGAAGTTTTGGTGCTTCTATTGCCATAAAACTAACAGAACAAGGTAACGAGGTTATTGGTATAGATACTAATATGAACCGTGTAGATATGTACAAAGAAAGTATATCTCATTGTATTTGTATGGATGCTACAGATGAGCACACTGTATCTGGACTACCTTTAAAAGATACAGATTTGGTTGTTGTTGCCATTGGCGAAAATAAAGGTGCCAACATTATGGCTACTGCTTTATTTAAAAATTTACAAGTAAAACGATTAATTAGTAGAGCTATAGATTCTTTACATGAAAAAGTTTTACACGCTATTGGGATTGATGAAATTGTACACCCAGAAGAAGAATCTGCAGAAAGATGGGCTAAAAAACTATGTTTAAAAGGTGTTTTAAACTCTTTTGAACTTAATGATGATTTTAGTATTGTTGAAGCAGAATTACCTTTAAAATACGATGGTAAAACCATTAGAGAAATTAATATTAGAAAAAAATATAACTTGCTTGTTTTAACAACAATAGCTAATAAAGAGGTAAAAAGCATTGTGGGTAAAACTAAAAATATCACTAAAGTTAAAGGTGTTGCCAACCCAGATAATGTACTTAACAAAGATGATATTTTAGTAATTTACGGTAGCAATAAAGACATTAAAATGTTTTTAGATTAACTATCTTCTAATACGTATTCCTGTACCAAAATAGATGGTGTTTTTTTTATCTACGGTAGACACCTTATCGTTGTCTTTATTTCTTAACTCAGCTGCCTCCATAAGTACGCCAGAAAAATTACAAAAAAGTTCTAGGTGCTCTTTTATTTTAAACTCGTAGCGCAATCCTCCTAAAATAAGAGATACATTTATTTTTTTTGCTAAATCTTCTTCATTATTAACGGGCAATCCTTCTTGTATATTAGCAGTAAAACCATCTAACTCTGTTACCAATTTTAGTCTAGATTTTTTAGAGATATGATATTGTATGTTAGACTTAGGAACACCTAAATTATAAGACCACTTTGGATGAAACTTACGGTAATAACTAATAAAAGGCAAAGGAAAGGAAATACCTCTGTTTTGAGAATATGAAACTCCAACTATTAAACGGTAGGGTTTGTCTATTGTAGTATCATCTCTTTTATCATTAATAAATACGACATCTCCTGCAAAAACAGCATCCTCAAAAGTAATTTTACTACCTAAATTAGAGCTAAAACCTGGTGTAAAACGCACACCCAAGCGCCAATCATTCTTTAATTTTTTAATGTATGCTAAATTAAATTCTAGCATTTGAAAATCCTGAATAATGTCTGAATTAAACTCTGCTATTTCAGGGTCAAAAGACATTTCTATATTACTGTAGTCTAACCCTAATAATAAATAATTACTATTCTTAAGTTCTATTGGATAATTAACGGCTGCTCTTGCACGACTGTAACCAAAATTAGAACTACCTCTAGGTAAAACTTTATATTCTATTCTTGCAAAATCTGATATTTGTGCAGACACGGTTACAAAACACAATAACATTACAAACAACAGACTTTTACTCCTCATTTAAATTTATTAAATTATTACTATGACCTATAAACCTTGTAAAGTTATTAATAATAAATGACTAAGTATGTTCCTATTTACAACTCATTACTTGATACAGGCAACATTTTGTCAAATTCTATAACAATGACCACAAGGTATTATAAAAAAAAAGCTTTAGACAAAGTAATTACCAAACATTAAATGACAAGCAATAAAACCTATCACGGCTAAAATAATGCCGACTAAAAAAATGTGAAAAGAGGATCTTAAAAGCTTAAATTTTCTATCAATGGTCTTCCCCAAATGAAATGTATCTCTTGCTATGGTCTTATATAGCTCATCACCTTTGTACATTAAACTAGTCAGTTCTTCTGTATATTCTTCTTCATTCATAGTATTAAAATTGCCATAGAACAATAAATTATTCGTGCTTTTACTACCGTGTGTAAGCTCTGGTCTTGTTGCAAAAACAGCATACCCTATAGAAATTAGGTTGGTAAGCAACATAATTGTAGCAGGAAAAATTAAATGCGGGTCTTTATCTAACTGGTTAAGTACAGTACCTAAAGTTATAGAAAGAATAAGTGCATTAATAGAAATGAGAATATTAGACTTTCTATCAATCATTGTGTTTAAGGTATACTGATTTTTAGACACCAAACGAAACAATGTTTCTGCACCGCGCTCAGAACGTGGCTCTACTTTTAAAAGCTTTTTCTTTAGCTCTTTTAGCTTCTCTTTATCAATACCCAATTCTTTTCGTAATTGCTTATCAATTTCTTTCGCTTTTTCTTTATCGTTTATCATATCACTTTATAAAGATATCAGTTGGTTTTCACTAAAATTAGGCATCTTAATATTAAAATGCTCATAAACCGACTTTGGAATTCCTATATCTGCTACAAACACTTCTACACCACTTGGCAATTTTTCTAGTATAGTTTTAGGAGCTGCCAAAGTCATTATTTGGTTTGCTTTAAAGCCAAATAGTTCTCCATCTTTAGAAATACCCACAGGAATATCTAAAGAAATTTTAAATGCCGATGATGTGTTTGCTAATGCGATACTCTTAATAAAAGCATCTGACAATGGCAATCTTTGAGAAAAACCCAAATAAGCATCTACCCAAATATCTGTCTTCTCAGGAATACCCTCTTTTGCTCCAAACAGTAATGCTTTTTTTAATTGTGCTTTAGGTAAATCTTTAGTGATAGAAACCGCTAAATCTAAATTAACATTAAAACCCCAAGCAGCAAGTCTAAGTGCAGCTACTAATCCACCACCGCCATTATTTCCATTACCAATACCAATAGTAACTACAGAGTTTTTTGTTGCTCTTTTAGCCACTAACCTAGCCAATTGTAAACCCGCATTTTCCATCATTAGAACAACAGACAAATTGTACTTTTCTACAGCCCAATAATCCATTTCTTTAAAAGCGTCTAAAGAAAGACTAGTTACTTGCATGCTTATTTTTTATAGGTATTTATGGCTTCAGTAAAAAACTTAACCACTTGCTCTTCATTAATTTTTGTGGTTGGTAACACTGCTCCTTTAAATCCGTCGTTTTTCCATTCGCCTAATGAAAGTGAATCAAACTTAGAAGTATCTAGCCCAGAGTGACCTTTGTAGCCACTAATATAAAAATAATGCTCGTTAACCATACTATCTGGCACAGCCAAGCCAAAACCTACAGCTATATCTTTGGTTAAACTGGCATAAGCACCAGAATCAAAATGATGTGGCCAAATTCGAATACTAGACTCCAAACCATTCATTTCTAATGTTTTCTCTATACTTAATTGCGTCAATGTTCTTAAATCTGTAAGCTCCTTTAATTTTGAAGCATTGAGTTTAAAGATGAAAGAATTATCAATTGAATACGGTAGATTATAATGAAAATCATATGTATATTTCTTTCCCAAAAACGTTTCTGAAGAATTACGTAGCCATTCCAATACCTGCTGATGTGTTTTTCCGTCTAACAAAATAGAAGCGTTTACTTTAGGCAAAATCCATTCTAATGAAAATGTAGCATAGTTTAAGGTCAACATATCTCCGTTTAAAGATAATGGATGCGTTTCTAAACGTTGTTTTTCAATTGAAAAACCAAGATTAGTATGACTATCATCTGACTTCTTCTCTAAAAAACTTATTCCTGCTGCGGCTAAATATTGTGCCGCTAAGTGCATCATTTTTTCCATTTTTTTATCTTTTTAGGCGTTAATACCAGCGTAGTTAATACCTGTTAGTTTATGCATATGATAATTAAAAGTAGATAAATCATCAAAGTTAAACTTAGAAATATCATCGTGACCACATGCTCTTGCTACTACTTTTATTAAATTGTTTGTTGCATCAAAATAATTGTGTAATTGCTTTGCTGAGGAGTCAATAATTAATCTACTACGTAACGATTCTTTTTGAGTAGCAATACCAACTGGACAGTTATTACTACCGCAAGCACGCATTCCTAAACAGCCAATAGCCTGTAAAGCAGAATTAGATACTGCAATGG
>NZ_JBDVAA010000202.1:0-12792 GCF_039943695.1 Cellulophaga sp.
TGTAGCAACAAAGGAAGCATAATTAAAACTAGTATAATTTTTTTCATATTAATTATCTATTATATCTGTTATATTTTTTTATCGCTTTTTGTATTAAAAAGCACTTTACTTACTCTAATTTTTAGAATTTAAAATATTCCTAATATCTTTTTTCTTTTAGCGGTGTTAGGCCTATCCACACTAACAATATCATTTACTTTAAATTTATCAAACCCATCAAATAATGCTTCAGTTCCTTTTTTAAGCTTAAGGCTTACCTCTTCTTGGTATAAAGGAATTAGTGCATAAAAGTTAATTGATTTATTTTTTAATTTTAATGTAAAAAAGTCATCTCCAAAAATTACAGAAGGCAATAAAATAGTTGTATTCAATTTAGTATTTTCTGCGAAAGGTTTAGCTGGGTTTCCATTAGGAATTGTATGTCCGTAACCTAACCAAGTACTATATTCATGCGGAAATCTTGCTAAATATTTTAGTAGTCTTATTGGCCAATAATTTTTTTCATCTTTAAAGTCTTCCTCTGAAATTTTCCACTCTTGAGGTAAACATATACTCAACTCTGCATATTCACAGTTAGTAACACCCTCCGGAGTTTCCATAGGTTTATCACTCATTCCTGATGTTACTAATATATGGTAAGGAAACTCTTTTGTAGGCTTAACCCAATGAACATCTATGTGAACTTGGTCTGAAACTAATTCATGAAAAACCATATCTATTTTTCCTATGTGTTTTTCTATGTGGTCAGATATTTCATTTATTGAAGATTCTCCGGAAGCTATTTCAAATTCTTTTTTTTGAGATTCATTATACCTATAAATTGGTTGTCCAGATTCTGATTTTTCCATTTCTATTAATTATATATACAAGGCAAATTACAAACTAATTTTCCTACAATATATAACTTTTTTTATAGTACGGATATTCGCTACTGCGTTCTAGGTAAAATTGTAAGAATTATAAAACCCCATAAACAAATATGTTTTTGGGGCTTATGATTTTTAATTAATTATTACTTTAATATTTTGGTTTTTAGATTCTTATTTTAGTTATTTTTTACGCATTTATATTCGTTTTATATAAACCTAAAAGACAAAAACCGTAACTATCCAAAATGTTAACTTTTAAGATATACACACTCTAATACATTTTTTGCTTTATTTTTTTTTAACAGCTGCTTTTGCCCATTCTATAGGTCTATCTCCAAAGCATTCTAATATAGCATCTACGCCTATAACAGTTCCCTTGGCTAACCTACCAAGTAAGGCTATTGGTAATATATTATCTGTGGTTTTTTCTACAAGATAGCCTTCTTTAGTTGTGTGTATTCCAAGATTATCGTTTACTATTTTTATAGACTCGTTATGAAGCAAACTTTTAACTAAGTCAGATTTAACTGCTGTAATATCTGGAGCATCTAATACCGAATTTACCATTATATTGGCAACTATACTTTTATCTTTGGATTTTAAAACCCATCCATTATTAGACAACTCAATTTCGGGATTATTCACAAAATCTAAATTTAAAATACCAGCTTTAACCAACGCCAACATTTGCTGTATACTTTCTACCGGCGGACCATAGGAGTATCTTTTAATTTCTTCATCTAACTTTATAATTTTTGCAAAAACACTATTGCTGCAATTATTATAAGATAACTGTTTATATATTGATGGCTGACAATGCCTCCAAACCTGCCCAACACAAAAGTCTAAACTTATTGCATTTGTAGCTGTAGCCATACCTATATAACTATTAAGCAAGGCCACAATTGGTGTTGCTGTAGGTAATAGTAAGCTATGCTTGTAATTCTGATTCGTTATCCATTTAAATGCGGCTTCTTCAACCTGTTTAAGCGTGTAGTTTTGAGCTTCTAATGTATGTGGTAATGAGACATAAATACTTGCAACAATAGGCGCTATAGCAGATACTAAAAAATCTACTCCTGTAGCATTACTTTGCGCTGTTTTATCTCCTATCTCTTTTTCAAAATTATAAATCTGTTCATCAGATGGTTTATATAAATCATCTATCTTTTTATTCAATGGCTTAGGAACTGGAGGCAAACCATCTAAAGAAAAAGGTACTATTACAGTATTTACATTTTTACCTGTATTAAACTGACACTTTTGGGTACGTTCTTCTGTAATTTTAAAAGTACCTTGTTTAGCAACTGCTGCCCTCATAACATCTAACATAGCTAAACCAAAACCTCTAACTCCTACTGTTGTTTTATTTTTTGTATTAGTAACGTCTATATAATTTTTAACAGGGTAAGGATCTAAAAAAAGCTTTACGTTGGTATTGTTTTTAAAGTTACTATGCCATTTAACTAATTGTTGTGTAACGTAAGTTGGTTGGTGACCTATGGTAAGTAATACCTCATCTAAATTAGTATAGGTTTTATTAGGAGTAGTTATACTAACTTTAGCATTATTTTCTATTTGTATATTGGTTACTTTTTGCTGATATAAAAAAGCCATTTTATGAAGTAACAGTGGTGTAATAAATGATGTAAAACGTTGCTTTAAGTACGCTCCTATTTTTGCTCTTGGCGGATATGTATCTGCTTCGGCACCATCTATTTCATCATAGTTTAAATTTGCCCATTGGTGGTAACAAGAAAAACCTGGAATAGTAATACCATTGTATACTACCTCATCTCTTTTAGGTAACGTAAGTATACGCTCTGTTATATTTATCCAGTTAGATTTTACTTGCTCTGTATTGTATACTTGTCCGTTTCCAAAATCTCCTGTTTCTTCAAACAGTAAAAGTTCTACTGAAGTTGAGCTTTCTGTAACACTTAATTGCGTTATAAAATTTTCTGCAGCATACAACCCTCTAGGACCTACACCAATTATTGCTAATTTTTTCTTATTCACCTTTAACTGTTTACTTGTAGTTGCGTTATTATTTTTTTTAGTAAGACATCTATAAAAACACTTACATCCTTACTTCTAATAATTTATAACTATTAAATTTAACTCATAAAAAACCAACTAAAGGTAACAATAGAAGAAACTAATCTTCACTTTCAAAAATAATATTTCGCTCAGTGCTTTTCTTGTACATATCTTTAACAATAAGCTTATTACCTGTAGTTAAATTGTAGTTTTTACTACTAGGGTTTAGCATATAATCTAGTTGATGCGCTATCATTTTTTCAAAAGGAATAAGAAAACCATCAGTATTGCATTCTTCTAAACCACCTTGTTTAAGCAAATTTAAAACGGTGTAGACAGACTCAATAGTACTAAGACAAAGAGATTCTGGCTGCTGTTTAATAATAAATTTTGATTTAATTTTGTTATCAAAACTCACCCTTTTTAGCTCTTGCAAATTTTTACTTAGTTTAAGCATTTTACGGGCACAAGGCCAAGTACCATCTAAAATAAAAATATATGGAGTATTACCCATAAATGTACTCACTTCAGCACTTTTTCTTGTAGATAGGTTAAAACTATCTTTACCTGGATACAGTAAATAAGAAGCACTATTTTCTATGTTTAGTATTTCATTTACACGTGCATTTGTAGTAAAATCTACACCTACTATAATCTCAGAATTTTTAAGCTGAAGACTAGTCATTAGTCCTGTTCCGTTTTTTTCTTTTTTATACTCCTTAGGGTGCATAAGAATAACAAAACGAGTATTGGTTTGCAATTGGCTAATGTGTGTACAAATACAAGTGCTTTTGGGGTTCATGCACTTGTAACATTGTACTCTTGTTTTTTTTGTTTCTATATGCAAATTGGTTGCTTATTTTTTTAATTTTTGACAAACATTATTAGTTAAACCAAATTTTAACTGACTACTAATGCTACTTTGTAATAGCCTTTTGTACTTCCAATGCTCTATCGGCAGCAAAAATATCAATTCCAAGTTTATCCCATTCTTTATAAAGGTGATCTCCTTTTGATGCGGCTTGTTTATCTAAGTTACCTAAAGTACCTAACATACACATAACACCTTTTTCATGTAGTTTTTTATATAACAAAGGGTCAGATAACCTTGTTCCTGTAAAAGCAACCATATTTTTCCATGGTATACCAGAATTAGCTGCTCTGTTAAACTCTTCCATATTTCTAATACTAACAGATAGTACTACCTTAGGATTTAATTTATAAAGTTTTTGAGCCGTTTCTGTAGAGTAGGTAATAATAACCGACTGATTTAAAGCATTGTTTTCTTCTATAAAATGCAATACCTCTTCAGGGTCTACACTTCGTTTAATATCTACAGTAAGTATGGCATTATCTTTTTTTGCCCAGTCTAGTACATCTTTAAATAACGGAATTTTAAAATCTACAATAGAGTCAAAATTATCTTTTAGTTTAAGTTTAGATAGCGCTTCCCAATTGTTTTGGTCTACCCTACCAGATCCTGTAGATGTTCTATCTAACGCATTATCATGCATTAATAACAAAACTCCATCTTTACTTTTAGCCACATCAATTTCAAATAGTGCATTAGGTATGTACTTTTTAATGTACTGCATTGTTTCTAAACAATTTTCTGGATAACCCACATAACCTTTTCCTCCACGGTGAGCACTAACTAATAGCTCACGATTCTCTGCATAACTAAAGTAAGTTTGTAACGTTTTCTCCTGTATATTTTTTACTTTACACCCAATTAATAGAAATGAAATTAATAGAATAGGAATTAATAGTTTTTTCATCTTTTTTTTAAATAGTATTAGATTATCTGCCTGTAACAGGTTTTTATTTTTATGCTTGTATTAGAAAAGCATGACTAGTTGTAAACAATACACTTTTAGTGCTACCCTAAAAAACTAATCTTTAACTTTAATAACTATAAAAATATTTTTTTTATCATCTTTTATAATTTTGTTTTTTGAAAAACGACCAATAATTTCAACCATAGTATTATTTTTAAATAATTCTTCTGTATGTTTTTTTCCTTGTCTAAATTTCACTTTTGATTTTGATAAAGCCAAAACTGTAATATTTTCATTAGAAATATTCACCTCACCAGTTTCATCTTTTAAAATAAAGGGATTACAAATAAATTGATTAGATAAAGTTACATATCTTGGTCTAAAACCACTCATATTACGTTTTAATTTTTCTACTTTATGGTAATAACCAATACATTTTTTTTCTTTTAAGGTAGAATATATAGGTTCTATATATAATGCTTCTCCTTTAACTTTAACCAAACCTTCTTTAAGTTCGTTTATTTTAGAATAATCTAATTGATTACGTATTTTATCTAATTTTATATTTTTAATTAAGAGAAACATAACTAAGTAAATTAGAATAATAAAAAAAGTAGCTATAAAACCAATAATAAAACCAAAATAATCTGTTAGCGAAACTATAAGAACTATTATTAGTATTGAAGATAATATGTTTTTGACATTATTCATAAAGTTAACATTATATATATTATGTTTTTTAAAACAAATCTAAAAATGCTTTTTTAGAATAACTCAGCGTAAATTTTTCTATTGGTTTATTCTTTTTCTACAAAGCTACCCCAGAGCATCGGTATAAATATATACACCCCTTTGGGTTAAGTCCTAATATCCTCATTACATTTAGGTTTTATTAGTTGTCTTATTTTCCTAACACTCATAATAGTTATCAAAATTCCAAAAAGAACCAATGCCCAATACGTAAACCCATAATTCAGGTTATATAACCAATCATAAAACGGTTCACCATAAACTGAATATAATATTGAACAAAAGTTATTAAAAAAATGAATGACTATTAAATAAATAATGTTTTTAGTTTTTATATAAATTAGACAAGCTATTATTCCATAGACGAAAGTTGGAATTAGGTTGCTTGGAGTTTCAAAATGAATTGCAGAAAAGCATAAGCTTGAAATTAGTATTGAAGGCCAAACCTTATTATATTCTAATAGTTTAATAAATAATAATTTTCTAAAAAATAGCTCTTCAAATATCGGTGCAATTATTATTGCTGATAAATTGAAATATAGAAAAAAGGGAGTAAATCCGTAAAATTTATTTGAATGTATATTAATTTCAGAAGTACTGTAGTAATCTATTATTTTATCTAAATCAAATATTGGTTGCCACGTAAAGCCAAGTCCAATTACAATAATTAATAGATAAGGAAATATTGCAAAATTCAATTTATTAATATTGAAAACCTTCTTTAATTTTGGTCTTGGTTTCCAAAAAAGATAAAAAATAATAAAGTAGGAAATCAGACTTCCAAAAATTACAACAGAATAAAAATGGTCATTAACCCCTTCTCCAAATAGCTCTGTAAATTTATAAAGTCCAATTAACCCGAGTGAAGGGATATAGCTTATTACGAGAAATAATAGTGTTATTAGTATGGCTTTGGGGATTTTCAATATTCTAGTGGTTTATAAAATTATAGCTAGCCTCGTTGTGTATGATTAGTTGCGTGGTTAAACCCTTTTTTCATAATTAAGTGTTTAATACAATATACATTTATCCGTATCCTATTTTTTAAATTCCACTTCCGAGTTTTCTAAGATGTTAAAGGTAAACTCATAAAAGTTTTTTGTTGTAGAAACTTTTTTATGACTAAATTTATACTCTGATTCTTCTCCTTTTTTAGTAGCTTGAATTGTTATTTCTTGTGTAACACTTTTTTCTTTTTTCCAGTTTTTTGTAGGTCTAATAGAAATACTAGAAATGGTATAATATTCAAATTCGTCATCACTCTCTTTTTTAATATAATTAATAGCATTTGTAAAGGCTACATCTACATCGACGTCTGGTAGTTCTTCCCAAGTTGCTGTGTAATATAATTTTTCATTTAGAGGCCTTTCTTTTTTTGGTTCTGATAATCCTTCACTATTTAGTTTTTGTGAATAAGTAGTACTATTATCTACATATTGAATTCTAATAGAACTCGGAAAGTCATAGGTTAAATCCCCTGAGGCATCAATAGAAATATCACTAAGCTGTTTGCCTTTAACTACTTCTGCTATCTGTTCATATGTTATCAATTTTGGTTCTGAAGAGCAAGAATGCATAAATAATGCTGCTAAAAATAATGTTGCTAATGTGTTTATTTTTTTCATCTTAAATTGCTTGTTTTGATTATTATTGTTTTTTTATCGATTTATAATTTTTAGTACAACCTGTTTGTATATTAAATTGTTACTAACGGCTCGGCTATGGTCAGTGCAGAATTAAATTAGTATTTATTTTTGTTTAGCACTGACGTTAGTAATTCTATGTGGATTTGGACATAGTCTTCCGAATTATAGAGACGCCGTAATTGAGGTTATACAGTGTTGGTATTTTGTTAATTGGATATTTCAGATGATTATTGACTTTCTATCTTGTTTAGTTTCTCTTTTGTAAACTTAAAATCTTCACGACCATTGATGTGATTCAAGACCATTATAAATTGACTTTCATTCATTCTTCCTGCTTTATATTCTTTAGTTATTAATGGTTTTATTTCATTCCAATATTGATCTGGCGCATGCCTTAAAATCATAGCTGGAAATTGAGGTCCAACACAATTAGTAATGTCATTTGGAAAGCCTCTTTTTTTAATAATATCAATTAATAATTTCGTGTTTTTAATATCTAGTCCTTTTTGCAATTCCATAATAGAATCTTCTTGCTTTTCAGTAAAATTCTTTTTTTGCTTATTAGCAATGGCTCTCGCAATTTTTCCATATTTTAATTGTTTTTCCTCGGTAAAAGTTGCGTATTCTTTATCAGAAATACCATCTGCTTTTTTAATAGAATCTAAAATGTCAAAAAATGGATCAACCATAATTTGCCTGTACTTTTGGTCATCCTCATAACTTTTTAAGACTAATTGACACAACTTGTCTTCATCCTTGTAATTCTCTTCTTTCCTATTACAATTAATTAAAATAAAGCTTAGAACTATAATTACTATTTTACCTAGTTTCATATTTTTTTATGGTGTTCTTGAATTCAATGAATGTCAACGGTCTCGTATAACCGCCAGTTACAGGTTTATGCGTTAATATTCGGTTTGGCACTGGCTTTAGCAATTCCGAGTGGATTTGGACATAGTCTCCCGAACTGTCGGGAAGCCATAATTGAAGTTATACAGTGTTGTGTATAGTTTTTTATCCATATTCAAACCAAATTGTTTCAGAATTTCGCTCAATCGCATAGTCAATAAATCTTTTGAAATTCCGCAAGTCTTGTCCAAAATTATTTCCAATATAACCTTCTCCTTTGTCTTTATTGAAGTCCGAAAAATAGTATTTAGAGTTCATTGAGTCAAAATCCGTTTTTATTAATCTTTCGTATAGATTATCAATGTTTTTCAGTTTATTGATTAAATTTTCTACAAGAACTTTTACTTGGTTTATATTTCCATTTAAATCTTCTTTTCTCTTTTCAAAATTAGACTTTAAACGTTCCTTTTCTTCTTCATTTTCCGCAAACTCAATCATATCCACTTCTTCCTCTTCGCTTGGGTATTCTGTCATTTTGTACAAATGAGATATATTGATATTCGTTATTTCTCCAATTTGGTCAAATTCAGGTATGTGTTCAACTACTCCTGGTCTGCACATTAGATTACAAAATTCCCTGCTCAGAGAATAGAGATTGCTATTTTCAAAGTATTCTGACGTGATTACTTCACTATCATTATTTACCCTTAAACTAATGTCTAATCCCATTTTCTCAAATTATGCACAACGTCTCGGCTATGGTTAGTACGGGAATTAAAAAACGATTAATTTCCGATTTAGCACTTAGCCAAAACTTTTTATTTTGTTTTATCTTTTCTTTTTTAAAGCCAAATCAAAAGATTTGGCGGACTTTGCAAAAAAAACACAGAACTTTGGAGTTAACACAAAAGCCCTATGTTTTTTATACATTGTTACCACACGTTTTTATTTCATAATTTTTTTCCACCAAGATTTTATCTTGTCTGTTGTATTTGGATTCAGAATATTATTTATTTCTCCTTTTTTCCAATCCCACAAATGAGTGGTTTTTTCATTCGCAATAAATCCTTCAAAGTGGTTTTCAATGTATTCAATTTTGTTTTTATCAACTGCTACTAAATAGAAATAACTATCCCATTCGATTGTGAATAGAATTTCTCGGTCAGATGAATAAGTATAATAGTCTTTAAAATCTATTTTGTCAATAAACTCATATTCAGAAAATTTTGTCAAATCAAGTTCAACTTTATTCTCAAAGAATTCGTCTACTATTATGATTGTATCTTTATTGAAGTTCTTAAACGTTTGGTAAATCTCTTTTTTTGCAAATAAGTCAAATCCGCCTTCTGATGGATGCCAAATTTTCTCTAAATCGGTATAATCGTTTAGGGTTTTTAGTAAATCTTGTCGTTCAAGTTTCTTTTTATAAGCTCCAATGGATGTTTTTAAGGCTCTATTTAATTCTATGTTATCTGATAACTCTGTATTAGAAACGATTTCTTTCCATTTGATTAGAACTCCATTTTCATAAATCTCTTTTTCTTTCGGATAATCTTTGTTTGAGGTGAAAATTTTTACGTTCTCAAGTTTAAGCGGTTCTAATTCTTTCATTTCCACTTTTGCTTGTTCTACAGTTATTTGTTCTGAAGCTTTAAAAGATTTCGATTTAGTTTCATTTTTTATTAGAAAGAATGGCAAGAACGCTACATATATTGAATCATAAAATTGCGAGAAGTGTTCCTTAAATGGAATCTCTTCATCGGGATATATTTTATTTTCTGCGAATATGCTCATTTTTTTAATGTGTGGTAACGTGTTTGTATAAGAATAGTTGCGGGTTTGTATGCGAGGATTTTCCGAAGGAAAATCAGACGTTACAAACCCGCAACGACCTTTGATTAAGCACTAAACCGCAATTATTTTTATACGGTGTTGGCAAACGTTTTTTCTTTTATTTGTCCGTTTATTATTCTCTTCAAGTCACTTATGGACTTATCTTTTTGGCTGTTAAATCCGTAATTAACCAACCCAATTCCAAATCCAATCATTATTAAGGGAAAAATCAATAAAAAAGGATTAGTGCCTTGATTTATAACTCCAATAATTCCCATAATAAATGCAAATCCGTCAAAAGTCAGCCAGAATATCATAAATATAATTACAAAAGTGTGAACTTTTAAATCCGCAACTAATTTAGTTCCGTTGATATTCGGTTGAATTTGTCCTTTGATTTGAGGAAGAAAAGAATTCCGTCCAGTTATTATTCGTTGCATTTCAAATCTATCTTGCTCAAAATTTCCTTCAAATAATTCCTTTTCTTGGGATTTGTTAAATCCAATTTTCAATCCTTTTTTTGGTCGAATATTTTCCGTCAATATTTTTCTGACTTCTTGGTTTGAAAGAGTCGTTAATATTTCAATTTTATCTGACGGAATTATCTTCATTTCGGTTTTTCTCAAATGTTTGCCAACTAGTGAATAACCACAATTAATTGCGTTTATTCATCCATATTGGAGGTATAAATACAATAATTACATTCATTTCTTACAATATAAAAATATTTTCTGTAGTATATACACAACTTTCTATTTTAATATAAACACATAAAAAAAACCATGAACATATTTGCTTATGGGTTTAGTTCTCTTACTTGCTAAGGTTTAAATTAGGTACTAGCTTTCTCATTTATATATTCTAAATAATCTTCTTCTAGCTTATCTATTTCTGCAATCAAAAAATCGTATATGTTACCTTCAAATATTTCAATATCAGTTTCGTCATATTTGTCGTGTTCTATGGTTATAACCCCATTATTTGTGTAAGCTCTATAGCCATTTCCTGTTTTCTTAAAAAACATCTGCCCAAGGGTTTTCTCTTTACACTCTAATGCCTCTTGGTTTTTCTCTTCATAAGTCATCCAATCTGGGGTATCTTCATCCATAGATAAACCGTAAACAAAAAAGCCATACCCAAATTTCCAAGCAGGCATAACGTCGTATATTTTTGGCCTTCTCCACACCTCTTCTTTTACCTCAAAAAGTAAGGTGCCAAATGTTATTAAAAAATCTTTTACATCTTCACTAAATACATAACCACTACTTTTTTCGTAAGCTAAAATTTGACCTAAAGTTGAGGGATTCTCTACAGAACCAAGTACTACAAAATCATCATTTAGTTTATTTTTACGCTCCCAAAAAGTTTCTTTAGTTGTCATATATTGATTTTATTCTTTGTTAAACATAATTACTTTATCGGTTATATGGGTATTCGTTAATCCAATTAAATCCTCGGGAGGTCAGTCGAAAGTCTTTTTTATCCAATCGCTTGGTTTCACAATAAATAGTGTCTTTCCTAAAGACACCGTATATGTTTAAAGTAGAATCCGTTTTTTTAAAATTAAGATTATAAGTCTTGGTTGAATCTTTGAATTCTGTCATTCTAATTTGATTTTTTACCGTATCTATCTTTGAGTTTAACCCATATCTAGATTTATTCATTCGAGAAAACTGAATAGTATTTGGGTATTCGAAAAATATATATCTCCATCTTTTCTCGTGATTTAATAATGGCCTAATGGTATCTCGATTTAGAGTAAAAAGCTTTACCTCGTAAAGTCCATATAATTCAGATTTATTCTGTCGGGTTTTATACGTCTGGGTGGTATGATCAATAGTCTTGTAAAGGATAAAAATAAGAAAAGTCCATTTCAGGATATTGATACCTCTAATCAATTTCCTCGATTCAATCGGGGTAGTTAAATCTCTTCTATTTGTGGGCTTGTTTTGAACGATAAGGTTGAAAAGACGTTTTAAATCTGGAGCTACCACAATAACCGCCATTAGTAGTAATTCGGAGGAGAAAAGTTTCACTGGAACATCATAGAAGAAATTTATGGCTACAATGTTAACGGTTACTGGAATTAGGATAAGCCCACCTAGAAGTTTCGTTTTTCTGTGAAAAAGTAAAATTCCGCCAATAAACTCTGAAAGTCCTATGAATAAGTTGTAGCCTTTAGAATAACCCAAGAAAGTCCAAGCTAAGCCCATTGGTGAAGATTCGCCGTATGGTTGGAGCATTCTCCAAAAAGCGATTTCCCCGAATTGTATCGGTATTATTTTAAAAAAGCTGTAGTAAATCATAAAATAACCCAAATAGCATCTTGTGAATGCTATGAACCAGTAATTTAGTTTTTCGTAATCCCTATTTTTTCTATCAAGAATGCTCCAAATAACCGTCCCAAAAATGGCTATTACCGATAGAATTAATAATAATACGTAATCGTATGTTTTATCCCCGCTGCTATTTTGAAAGATGGTAATTGGTTTTTCCAAGTTCAGAATCTTATCTCCTATCCAAGGGACAATTTTTTGATAAAGTTCAAAAATTGATTTTTGAACAAACTCTAAATTAGGGATGAGATTAAACGGGAATGGTATGGTTATCAGTCCAATAAATAGTACTAAAAATCTCAATAAATATTTATTCTTTGTTACCATTTTTTATAATATAGGTGTAACGGTTAGTATAAGAAACGAAGGGCAAGTGATAAGCACTTACGTTTCGGTATAGCCACAAGCCAAAACTTTTTATTTTGTTTTATCTTTTTCTTTATAAAGCCAAATCAATAAGATTTTGTGGGCTTGGTTAAATGCCCTAAAGTCCGTATTAAGTTTAACTAGTGTTGTAGCCAGTTATTTTTTTAGTTCGTGAGTTTCTAATAAATAAATTGCTAATGTGGAGGCTGCACCAACTGCCAATTTAGCGTGCCTTGGTTGTAATCCTTTAAACTTTCCGTCTTTTCCGTGTCCACTACCATATTCATTTCTTACTTCTCCAATTCCTTGAACAACTGATGATAAA
>NZ_JBDVAA010000203.1:0-3301 GCF_039943695.1 Cellulophaga sp.
CTTCTGTATCTAAAACAGACGGTGTACCTCCACCAAAATAAATAGTCTCTACGTTAGTATTTGCAAACTCGCTTTTGCGTAAAATAAGTTCTTTAGAAATTGCCTGAAGCATTTCCTCCTTTTTACCCATTGTGGTAGAAAAATGAAAATCACAATAATGGCAAGCTTGTTTACAAAAAGGAATATGAATATAAATACCAGCCATTTTGTTATTTTTTTACTCTGCTTTGGTTTTGCTTCACAAAAGAATCCCAACCAGAATAACTTTTACCAGTATCTATTTTATTGCTATTGTAATAATGACAAACCGCAGCTGCCAAACCATCTGTAGCATCTAAATTTTTAGGTAATTCTTTTAATCCCAACATATTTTGCAACATACCAGCCACTTGCTCTTTACTAGCATTACCATTACCTGTTATTGCCATTTTTATTTTTTTGGGCATATACTCTGTTACCGTTAATTGCCTAGACAAACCTGCCGCCATAGCAACTCCTTGTGCGCGACCCAACTTTAGCATTGACTGTACATTTTTACCATAAAACGGAGCCTCTAAAGCCATTTCATCTGGGTGATACGTATCAATAAGCTCTATGGTACGCTCAAAAATAAGTTTTAATTTAGTGTACGGATCCTTATATTTTTGCAATAAAAGCTCATTCATTTGCAAAAATTCCATTTTTTTTCCTACCACTTTTATGATGCCAAAACCCATAATTGTAGTTCCAGGATCTACTCCTAAAATAATTCTCTCTTTAGACACTAATTTGCTATTTGGTATTTATTACTAACGGAATTCTAAACTTAGCTTTTACAGGAATTCCTCTTTTTAGAGCTGGTTTTAACTTTGGTAGGCTTTTAATACCACGAGTAATTATACCATTAAAACCTGGTATTTGACTATTAACAATAGAGTCTTGTTCTATATGCAAAATAGAAATTAAACCCTTGTTATCTATTAATACATCTATGCGTATGGTATCTTTTATTTTTCTATCTAAAACAAACTCAAAATCCCCTAAAATCTCCGAGTAATGTAACAACAACATCTCCTCAAAACACTTTTTTTGAACTTCTTTTGAAGCGAGTTCATCACACCCTTCAAACAACGGAAATTGATCTATAGCATTCCAATCTATACCTCCCATTTCTTGTTCTATTATCTTCTGAGTTTTTTCGGCTCTAGAATCAAAAAAATCGCAAGAAACACAAAGAAATATCATAAGAATTAAAGCTGCTCTTTGCATAAAAACTGAATTCTAGGCGAAATTTACAATTTTTTAATCAAGTGAACAGCATAGTCACTAAATTAGAATCGCAATACAAGCTCTCATTCACAGGCAACAAACAAGTGGCAACACCTTTTAAACACCCTAAAGAATAGTTTTTTCTAGTTAAAACAACATAACAAATTACCACACCTAACTACCTAACACTATTTTACCTAAAATTTTAATTTTTAAATTATTTAAGGTTAATTTTCTATATTTATGATCTAATCAAAAGAAAACAACCTCCTGTTTTTTAAGATTTTAATACTATCTTACTATGAAATTAACGTATAAACAAACAGAGAAAAGACCCGAAAATTCTTTTCTTGCTCGCCAAGACAGAATGCCTTGTATAGAACAAAATTGGCACTTTCATAAAGAGCTAGAGTTAATTTATTTTATTAAAAGCACAGGCACTAGATACGTAGGTAACTCTATTGGAAATTTTGCCCCAGGAGAACTATATTTAATAGGAAGCAACGTTCCTCATCTATTTAAAAATCATAAAGAATATTATGCGGACAAACTAGAAGATGAAGCCGTAGATTTAATTGTTATTAAATTTGAAAACGATTTTCTTGGCTCAGATTTTTTAGATTTAGCAGAAGCAAAAAGACTACAAACTCTTTTTCAGAAAGCAAATATGGGACTGCAATTTTCTAAAGCTGCAACCTACCTTGTACACAACCACATCCTTGGATTAGTAGGAAATCAAGGTCTTTCTAGAATTATTGGATTACTAAAAATACTAGATATATTATCTGTTAGCGAAAACTACAAACCACTATGCACAGAGGTTATAACAAACACATACAACAAAAACGAAAAAGATCGTATGGCAAGAGTAATTACGTTCTTAACTGAAAATTTTGACAAAAAAATAGAACTAGAAGAGGTATCTTCAATTGCTTTTATGACTCCAAATGCATTTTGCAGATACTTTAAAAAAAGAACTAAAAAATCTTTTACACAATACCTTAATGAAATTAGATTAAGACATGCTTGTAAATTATTAATTGAAGGAGAAATGCAAATCTCTACTGTCTGCTACCAATCTGGCTTTAATACTTTAACAAACTTTAATAGGCAGTTTAAAACCTTAATGAAGGTTACACCATCTGAATATATGGAAAAATACAACCAAAGAATATCTGCATCATAAGCTAATAAAAGTACACACTTTAAAAAGGTATAATAATGCTACTATTAGGTAAGAGTGCGATATCAAAAATCATTTCTTGCTATTATATTTGATCCATTAAAAAACAAACATCTTACTTATGTCTGCCCTAATTATATTAATAATCTGCATTATTTTATTAATTGTAACTGTTACCGTTTTTAAAGTACACCCAATACCAGCGTTACTTGTTTTTGGACTTATATTGGGGTTAGCAACAGGAGAATCTGTTGCCGTTGTAACCGAAAGCTTACTAAGCGGCTTTGGCAACACATTAAAATGGATTGGCTTAATTATACTTTTTGGAGCTTTACTAGGAGAAATATTATCTAACACAGGCGGGTCTGACGTTATTGCCGATAGTATTATTGGTTTATTTGGCACCAAATACCTACCCTTAAGTATGGCTGTTATAGGTTTTTTAATAGGAATTCCTGTTTTTATGGACGTTGCCTACTTAACTTTACTACCAACATTACATGTTTTATCAAAAAAGTCTGGACACTCTATTTTAGTACTTGGCTTATCTTTAGCAATAAGTCTAACAGTTGCTCATGCACTAATACCCCCTACTCCAGGACCACTAGCAGTTGCAGCAGCTTTTAACATTAATGTAGGCACAATTATTCCATTAAACGTTATAGTTGCTATTGCTGCAATACTAGGAGGCTTAGCTTGGCTAAAATTTAATAAAAAAAACCTTCAAATAACCAACAAAATAGATAACAGCAAACTAAATCAAACTAAAAAAAAGGTTTTAACTGGCTATAAAAAAGCACTCCCTTTTGCCGCTTTATTAATTCCGCTAGCTTTAATGTCAATTGGCACTATTTTTAAAGAGGAAAACCA
>NZ_JBDVAA010000204.1:0-30909 GCF_039943695.1 Cellulophaga sp.
AATTAAATATCTAAAAAATGAAAGTTAAAAACCTAGTTAGCCAGAGTGTAAAATACCCATTAATTTTACTTGTTTTCTGTTTTGCATCTTGTAAGGATGTGCCTAAAAAAACTGAAGACATAAAAGAAGAAGTTGCTGCCACAACTACAGACGAGCAAAAACCTTTTTTTAAATTGTCTTTAGCACAATGGTCTTTACATAAACAAGTTTTTGATGGCGGTAATCCTTATGATTTTGCTGAAAAAGCAAATAAATTAGGTTTTACTGGCTTAGAATACGTAAGTGCTCTTTACAATGATGTTAAAGAAGCTAATTATTCTGATGAAGCAATGGCAGAATTTGTAGAAAAATCTAATGAAGCTGCAAAAAAACACGGAATGACAAATGTTTTAATAATGATAGATGGTCAAGGAAACCTTGCCCTAGCAGATGCTGATGAACGTAAAAAAGCTGTTGAAAGTCATTACAAATGGGTTATAGCAGCTGCAGAAATGGGTTGCCACGCTATACGTGTAAACTTAGCAGGTGCTACTGAAGAAAAAGAATGGATAGCTAGTTCTGTAGATGGATTGAAACAACTTGGAACTTTTGCTAAGGAACACAACATAAACGTAATTGTAGAAAACCACGGTGGCTTATCATCTAATGGTAAGTTACTTTCTGAAGTTATGAGCCTGGTAAATATGGATAACGTTGGTACACTACCAGATTTTGGTAACTTTTGTATTAAAAAGTCTGAAGAAGGTTGCGAAGAAATGTACGATAATTACAAAGGAGTAACAGAACTAATGCCTTATGCTAAAGCAGTTAGCGCAAAGTCTTATAATTTTGATGCTAATGGCAACGAAACTAAAATAGATTATGCTAAAATGCTACAAATTGTTAAAGATGCTGGCTATACTGGTTTTATTGGTGTTGAGTATGAGGGTGATGAAAAAGGTGAAGAAGAAGGAATTATTGCAACTAGAGATTTATTAGTTAATGCATCAAAAAATCTAAAATAAAAACATTTTAAAAGATATTTTTATGAGTAAAAAAATTAGACTAGGAATACTAGGCGGTGGCGGAGATTCATTAATTGGTGTTTTACACAGAGTTGCTTCTTTTATTAATGACAATTACCAAATTACTGGTGCTGTTTTTAATCCAGATTTTAATGCGAGTGTTAGTTTTGCCAAACAAATTGACATTCCTACTAACAGAATATATAAAGATTTTGATACTCTTGTTGAAGAGGAATTAAAGTTACCTGAAGAAGAAAGAATACAGGTCTGCTCTATTTTAACTCCAAACTTTTTACATTTTCCTATGGCTAAAAAGTTATTAGAAAATGGGTTTAATGTTATTTGTGAAAAACCAATGACAACTACCTATGAGGAGGCTAAAATTTTACAAGCTACTTTAGAAAAAGCAGGCACCATTTTTGCCGTAACACATACGTATACTGGCTACCCAATGGTACGTCAAATGCGAGAAATGATTAAAGCTGGCGCTATAGGAGATATTCAAAAAGTAGATGCACAATATTACCAAGGATGGATAAACCCAATTATTCATGAAAAAGATAAAAGATCTTCTACTTGGCGTTTAGACCCTGAAAAATCTGGCATCAGCTGTTGTATGGGTGATATAGGAGTACATGCTTTTAATATGATTGAGTACACAACTGGAATGCAAATAAAATCTTTGTTAGCAGATTTAAATTATTTGTATGATGACAATAAAATGGATATTGACGGCACCGCTTTAATTCGTTTTAACAGCAACGCTAAAGGCATTATAAGATCTAGCCAAATAGCAACAGGTGAAGAAAACGGACTTACCATTAGAATTTACGGAAATAAAGGCGGTTTAAAATGGGAACAAGAAAACCCTAATTACTTGTATGTTATGAGTGATGACAAGCCTGTACAAATTTACAAACCTGGACACGCTTATAATTCGGACTTATCTTTAGATGGCACAAAATTACCTCCAGGACATCCAGAAGGTATTTTTGATGCAATGGCAAATATTTACTTAGGTGTTGCCAGAGCAGTTAGAGGAGAAAAGTATAACGATGGCGAGTTCCCAACAATGTTAGATGGTGTACGTGGCCTTAACTTTATACAAGGTAGTGTAACATCACATCAAAAAGGAAATGTTTGGATAGATTTAGATTAATTTACTTACCATACATAAAACAAAAACCACACTTTAATGTGTGGTTTTTTTGTGCTTATTTTTTTATGATTTTTTAAAAAACTTTTTCAAATTCTTCACAAACCACAATCATACTATCCGTAGGTTGCTTTTTAAACTCAGCCAACTCTCTCTTATAATAATCTACGTGTGTGGTTTTCCAGTATTTTAAACTTTTATCTCCCTCACCTTCTTTTTGCGCATAATTTTCATCAATACTAAACAAAGGTTTTAACTTTACAGCTGTAGTACGCACAATGCATTTTGCTTGTCCTTCCCAATCTGTAACAATTCTAAAATCTCCAATTTTTGGCAAACGCTCTTTACGCAGTTGCAATCCTAAAAGCGAGTGTGTTGTTGCTTTTTTTATCCCTTTTTCTACCAATAAAACACATTCATTGGCATCTTTTTCATTATCACAAAAATGCTCTACTTTAGGGTCTTCTACAAAAGCATCTTCTAAATGCTTATCTAAATAATCTCCCCATAAACTCTTAGCTGACCTATTGTTTTCCACAGATATAGATTTATATTTTTATTCTAATATAGATTTTATGTTGTTCATCGCACAAAACCACTCAATTCGTATAAAAAGAGACCACAAATCATTTACAAATTATTATATTTATGACTTGGGTTATTCTTAGTTATAACCTTAAGAGTTAAACGTTAAATATAGCATTAAATTACATAATACAAACACATAAAATGAAGACAATTAAAGGTCCATCGGTTTTTTTAGCACAATTTATAGACAGTAAAGCACCATTTAATTCTTTAGAAGGACTATGCAAATGGGCGGCTGACCTTGGCTATAAGGGAATACAAATTCCTACTTGGGAAACTTTTTTAATAGATTTAGATAAAGCAGCAGATAGTCAAGAATATTGTGATGAGCTAAAAGCAAAAGTTAACTCTTACGGCCTAGAGATTGCAGAACTATCTACTCATTTACAAGGACAGTTGGTTGCTGTACACCCAGCTTATGACGTTATGTTTGATGGTTTTGCACCAGAACACTTAAGAGGCAACCCAAAGGCAAGAACAGAATGGGCAATAGAAACCGTTAAAAAAGCAGGTACCGCAAGCAGAAGATTAGGTATTAAATCCCACGCTACTTTTTCTGGTTCTTTACTATGGCATACAATGCACCCTTGGCCACAAAGACCTCCTGGCTTAGTGGAGCTTGGCTTTGAAGAACTAGCTACCAGATGGTTGCCAATTTTAGATCATTTTGACAAGGAAGATGTAGATGTTTGTTATGAAATTCACCCTGGGGAAGATCTTCATGATGGTGATACTTTTGAACGCTTTTTAGAAGCTACTGGCAATCATAAACGTGTAAATATATTGTATGACCCTAGTCATTTTGTACTGCAACAATTAGATTATATTGCCTTTATAGATCATTACCACCCATACATAAAATCTTTTCACGTAAAAGATTCTGAATTTAATCCTACAGGAAAAAAAGGCGCTTTTGGAGGTTATAACGACTGGAAAGATAGAGCTGGAAGATACCGTTCTTTAGGAGATGGCCAAATAGATTTTAAAACCATTTTCTCTAAACTTACCCAATACGGATGTGATGTTTGGGCTACTATGGAATGGGAATGCTGCATTAAAAGCCCAGAGCAAGGCGCAACCGAAGGTGCAAAATTTATACAAGATCACATAATTGAAGCTACAGAAAAAACTTTTGATGATTTTGCCAAAACTGGCACCGATAAAGAAATGCTAAAAAAAATGCTTGGCATTTAATAAACAACAATTACTACTTATGAAAAAGACATTACTAATCGTTTGCCTATCCGCTTTAGCCTTTAGCTGTAAAGACAAAGCCCCTAAAGAAACTAAAGAAGCAGAAGCTACTGCAGAAAACACTATTAAAGAAGAACCTAAAGAAAATGAATGGACGGTATTGTTTGATGGTAGCAACCTAGATAATTTAAAGTTATACGGAAACAACAATGCCATAGAAAACTGGAAGATAGAGGATGACGCTTTGGTTTTTTACCCACCTACAGATCGTCCAAAAGACACTTATTATAACCTTGTAACAAAAGAAGAGTACACAAACTTTGTCTTGTCTATAGAGTGGAAAATTTCTGAAGGCGGTAACAGTGGTATTTTTTGGGGAATTAAAGATGATGGCACGTACGGACAGCCTTACGAAACTGGCTTAGAAGTACAAGTGTTAGATAATAAAAATCACCCTGACGCAAAAAACGGAACAGATCGTCAAGCTGGTGCGCTGTATGATATGGTTGAGCCAAGTAAAGATGCTACAAAACCTGTTGGAGAGTGGAATACTGCCGTTATTACAATAAACCACAAAACAAACAAAGGCAGCTCTGTTTTAAACGGAGTTACTGTTGCTGAGTTTCCTTTAAATGGTAAGGACTGGGATAATCTATTAAAAAACTCAAAATTTAATGGCTGGGATGGTTTTGCTAAATACAAAACAGGAAAAATAGGTGTACAAGATCACGGAAATATTGTCTCTTACAGAAATATAAAAATTAAAGAACTAGATTAAGAATGAAAAAGATTTTACTATCCGTATTAGGCATAGCATTGTTGTTTTCTTGTCAAGAAAAAGTGACTAACAAAACTACAGAAGCTCCTAAAGAAGAAGATTATATTGTATATGAAGAATACAGCGGCACAGAACCTACAAAACCTGAAGAAACAGAACTATACAAGCCAGTTCCGCCAACAGTTACTCCAGCAAAAAATAACGCAGCCCCTAGCGACGCTATTGTTCTTTTTAGTGGTGCAAATTTAGACGAATGGACCAACGCAGATGGCAACCAAACAGCTCCATGGGATGTTGATAAAGAAGGTGGTTTTTTTACTGTAAAAGACAAGTCTGGAGATATTAAAACAAAAAAAGAATTTGGGAGTATACAGCTACATATAGAATGGAGATCACCTGCTGAAGTTTTAAGAGATGGACAAAACCGTGCAAATAGTGGTGTATTTTTTCAAGATAGGTATGAGATTCAAGTACTAGATAATAATGATAACGATACTTATGTAAACGGACAAGTAGGGTCTATTTACAAGCAACATATTCCGCTTGCAAAAGCATCTGTACCAACAGGAGAATGGAATACTTACGATGTTGTTTATCATGAACCAGAATTTAATAAAGAAGGCAAAAAAATAAAGTCTGGAACATTAACTCTTTTACATAACGGAATTCTTGTTTTAGACCATGTAGAAATTAAAGGAACCACACCTTATATTGGATGGCCTAAAAACGAAGCTCACGGCAAAGCTCCAATAAGACTGCAAGACCATGGTGATAATAGTAGAGTTAGCTACAGAAATATTTGGGTAAGAGAATTATAATTTTTATTGCAAATGAATAAAAAGTTTTAAGTTAAAGTTCTGTCTAAATATATAGACAGAACTTTTCTTTTAAAAACTAATCAATAGTACACAAAACGTTGTATTCACAACAAAAAAAGCTTTAAAAACAACCTCTTAGCCTCAACTAGTATAGTTTAATTATATTTGCATAAAATTTACAATATATGATTCAGTCCATGACCGGATTTGGAAAACACGTAGTGCAACTTCCATCAAAGAAAATTACCATTGAAATTAAATCTTTAAACAGTAAAAGTTTAGATTTAAATGCACGTATGCCTTCTGCATACAGAGAGAAAGAGCTGGAGTTACGTAAAACTATTGCTAACGGTTTACAAAGAGGCAAAATAGACTTCAATTTATATATTGAAAGTACCGGAGCAGACACATCTGCACAAATAAACGAAAGTGTTGTAAAACAATACATGCAACAACTAAAAGCTATTGCTGAAGGTGATGATGTAAAACTTTTAGAAATGGCATTGCGCCTACCTGACGCAATGAAAACAGAGCGTGAAGAAATTGATGCTGAAGAATATAAAGCTATACAAAATACACTTATAGAAGCTCTAAAAGAAATTAATGTATTTAGAACCGAAGAAGGTGCTGTTTTAGAGCAAGATTTTAAACAACGTATATCTTCTTTAGAAAACTTACTAGAACAGGTTATTGCTATAGATCCTGATAGACAAGCAGCTGTACGTGAACGTCTAGACAAAGCTGTCTCTGATTTAAAAACTGAAGTAGACCAAAACAGGTTTGAACAAGAACTTATTTACTATTTAGAAAAATACGATATCACTGAAGAAAAAGTACGCTTAGCAAACCACTTGACATACTTTACTACAACCATAAACTCTGACGATTCTAACGGAAAAAAATTAGGTTTCATTTCTCAAGAAATAGGAAGAGAAATTAATACAATTGGCTCTAAAGCTAATTATGCACCAATGCAACAATTAGTAGTGCAAATGAAAGACGAACTAGAGAAGATTAAAGAACAAATGCTAAATGTTTTATAATGAAAGGCGGTAAACTTATCATATTTTCAGCACCATCTGGCAGCGGAAAAACTACTATTGTAAGACACTTATTAGGTAAAGAAAATTTAAATTTAGCATTTTCTGTTTCTGCTACATCTAGACCAAAAAGAGGTAAAGAAAAAGACGGAGAACACTACTATTTTTTATCGTTATCAGAATTTAAAAACCACATTAAAAACGATGACTTTTTAGAGTGGGAAGAAGTTTATAGAGATAACTTTTATGGCACTTTAAAAACTGAAGTAGAACGTTTATGGGCAGAAGGCAAAAACGTAATTTTTGATATTGATGTCGTAGGAGGCTTAAGAATTAAAAAGAAGTTTCCAGAACAAACATTAGCTGTTTTTGTGAAGCCACCAAGTATTGATGAGCTAAAAATTAGACTAAAAAAACGCAGTACAGAAAGTGATGATAAAATAAATATGCGAATTGCTAAAGCATCTGTAGAGCTAGCAACTGCACCGCAATTTGATACTGTTATTAAAAATTATGATTTAGATACTGCTTTAGCCGAAGCAGAAAAATTGGTTGCAGATTTTATTAGCAAGCCAAACTCATAAAAAAGTTTGATATGAAAAAAGTAGGGTTATATTTTGGAACCTTTAACCCAATACACCTAGGGCATTTAGTTATTGCAAACCACTTGGTAGAATTTACAGATTTAGACGAGGTTTGGTTTGTAATAACACCACAAAGTCCGTTTAAAACAAAGCAATCTTTATTAGATAACAATCACAGATACCAAATGGTTTTAGAAGCAACAGAGGAGTACCCTAAGCTTAAACCATCTAATATAGAGTTTAATCTACCACAACCCAATTACACGGTACACACTTTAGCTCATTTGCTAGAGAAGTACCCAACTGGTTATGATTTTTCATTAATTATGGGAGAAGACAATTTAAAAAGTCTTCACAAATGGAAAAACTACGAGGTAATTTTAGAAAATCATAATATATATGTATACCCTAGAGTTTCTAGCGGTACTGTAGATCATCAATTTAAAAATAATCCTAAAATTAAAATGGTTACTGATGCGCCAATTATGGAAATCTCATCTACATTTATTCGTAAAAACCATAAATTAGGAAAAAATATAACTCCATTACTACCTGCAGCTGTATTTAAATATATGGATGAAATGAATTTTTATAGGTAAGTACTAGTTTAAATGCACACTTCTATACTCATTAACCATTGCAATAAACTCTAACTCCAATTTTAAAGGAGAACCGTCTGCTGCAATATTAGGGTGGTCTTCACCGTAGTCAAAATCATTATTAGCTATACGTAATTTTAGACTAGTTAACCCCATTAATATATTTCCTAAGTGAGTAGTAAAATTAGTAACAACAGGCATTGGCTTACCAAACTCTTTTACAATTAAGTCTTGATTTTCTTTTAAACCCTCTAGAGCAACGTAAGCAGCTCTAAGCTCTTTTATTTTAAGATTAATAACAGTAAAATCCAATGTTAAAAGTCCATCTACATCTCTACCTCCAATTTCATTCAGGATAGTTTCTGTAGCATTTATAGCAGTAAATAGGTTGTACTGCACAACCAATTCTTGTTCTTTAAACTTTTCTTTTTCATAGTTCTCTACACTGTCCTGTAGCCTATAAAAGACAATAGACATATCATCAAAAGTAGAAAAGTAATTTCTGTAAGCCTCTAGTAATTTTATATGTAATTTTTTTCCCTTATTTACATCTACTTTTTCTACAATACCTTTTTTATAGTACGCATCTAACTCTATTATGGTATTATATAAAATCTCTGCTGTTTTATATACCAAAAGCATATTTGCATCTACTTTTTTTATTGCAGGAGTGTGTACAATAGTAGATTTTAACAAGTCTAATTGATCTATAGGTAAACCTATTTTACTTTTTAAATTAGTAGTAATTTTTGGTTCGCTTTGGTTTACCCAGCTTAAGTAATTAGCATAAGATTTACGAACCTTATCATCATAGGTATTAAAAAACTCTATGTAATTATTATACTTAATTACAAAATCTGCAGAGTTATAAGAATCTTCAATAGTTGCAAGTTTTTCCTCTCTTTCATCAGAAGAAAAAGGCTCTAAAGAACTAGTAACCGTTTTTAATTCCTTGTCATCTTCCTCTTGCTTTACGTTTTTGCAACTTACCACTACAAAAGCAATTAGACATGTATGTACAAGGTGTTTTATCATTTCTTATTTTTAATGAGGTGCAAAAATAAACAAAGTTATTGCGTTAACTATCACGGCTTACCGTGATAATTTGCATTTGTTATCAACAATTCACAATTACATTAACTTTTCTCTAACAAATAAGCTATTTTACATTTATTATCTTGTAATCCTAACAAACTCCTAATGAAAAAAATACTCTTATTATGCGTAGCTGCTACTCTTTTTTCTGCTACCAGCATAAATGCTCAAAAAAAGAAAAAATCCAAAAAAGGCAAAGCCGAACAAACAACTCCCCTACAAAAATCCAAAAAGGGAGACATTAAAAACTACAGTCAAGTTGTAACTAAAGATGCCATAACCGACGAAGGCTTATTTAAAGTACATAAAGTAGATAAAAAGTATCTGTATGAAATACCATTTAGTAAGCTAAATAAAGATATGTTATGGGTTACAAGAATTGCAAAAATACCTACGGGCTTAGGCGGCGGGTATATGAATGCAGGTTCTAAAACCAACGAACAAATGGTTAACTGGACGCGTTTTCAGGATAAAATTTTATTAAAATCTAAATCCTACAGCAATGTAGCAGATAGCACAAAAGCAATTAGCGCATCTGTAAAAGTTAACAATTACGAACCTACTCTGTTTGCTTTTGACATTGAAGCTTTTAGCACAGATTCTACCAGCGTAGTTATAGATGTAACCTCGTTATTTAGCACAGACGTACCAGCAATAAGTGGTTTATCTAGTAGGTTAAGAAAAACTTACAAGGTAAAAAGATTAGATCCAAAACGTAGTTTTATAAACATCGTTAAGAGTTTTCCTGAAAACATAGAGGTTAAGCAAGATTTTACCTTTAACGCATCTGAACCATCTACTTTAAGATCTACAGAATCTATTAGTTTACAAGTAAATCAATCTATGATTTTACTTCCAGAGCAACCAATGCAACCACGTATCTCTGATCCTAGAGTTGGTTATTTTACTGTTAGCCAATATGATTTTGGCAGCGATGAATTAAAGGCAGATGAAAAAACATATATTCGTCGTTGGAGATTAGAGCCTAAAGATCCTGAAGCATATGCAAGAGGCGAATTAGTAGAACCAGTTAAGCCTATAGTTTATTATTTAGACCCAGGAACTCCTGAAAACCTGAAAGAATATATAAAACAAGGTATTGAAGATTGGCAAAAACCATTTGAAACAGCTGGATTTAAAAATGCAATAATTGCGCGTGATGCTCCTACCGCTGAAGAAGATCCAGAATTTAGCCCAGAAGACATTCGATATTCTATGATACGCTATGTAGCTAGTACAACAAGAAATGCTGTTGGACCAAGCGTATCTGACCCTAGAAGTGGAGAAATTATAGAAAGTGACATTATCTGGTACCACAACCATTTGCGTAGTTACAGAAACAGATATTTATTAGAAACTGGAGCGGCAAACCCAAGCGCAAGAACATTAAAAACAGAGCCTAAAGAAATAGGTGACATGATGCGTATGGTTATTGCCCATGAAGTTGGACACGCTTTAGGATTTCCTCATAATATGGCCGCTAGTTACGCGTACCCTGTAGACTCTCTACGTAATGGCGAGTTTACACAAAAAAATGGTATTGCTGCCAGTATTATGGATTATGCTCGCTACAACTATATAGCACAACCTGATGATAAAAACATTAGATTTATTAGACAAATGGGACCTTATGACCATTATGTTACAAACTGGGGTTATCGTTATTTAGCATCTGAATCACCAGAAGCAGAAATACCCACATTAAATAAATGGATATTAGAAAAAGCAGACAATCCAATTTACAGGTACGGCAGACAGTCTAGTCGCTTTGATCCACAATCACAAACTGAAGGATTAGGAGATGACCCTGTTAAAGCAAGCACATACGGAGTTAAAAATCTAAAGTATGTAGCAAAAAATCTTAGCAGTTGGACATCAGACAAAACAAATAATTACGATGACTTAGAAGAGTTATACGGAGAATTATTAGGTGTTTATAGTAGATACGCAGGTCATGTAGTTACTAATATTGGTGGTGTTTTTGAAAACTTAAAAACTCCAAAACAAAGTGGCCCTGTATACACAGTTTTAAGTAAAGCAAAGCAAAAAGAATCTATGAAATGGTTACAAGATAATGTGTTTAGCACACAACCTTGGTTAGTAGACAAGACCATTTTACAAAATATAGACTACGCTGGCTACCCAGAAAATTTACGTAAAGTACAAGCCAGACACTTAAACAGTATTTTAAGTGCAGATCGCATTGGCAGATTATTAGATGCAGAAACAACAAATAAAACGTATTACAGCGCCTTAGAAATGTTAAGTGAACTACGCAAAGGTATTTGGAAAGAAGCCTACACAGGCAGAAGCGCAGATATTTACCGTAGAAATTTACAACGCACCTATGTAGAACGTATGCAAACACTACTAACAGCTAAAAACGGTAGAGGTTCTAGTTTTGATGTAACCACTTCTGATGTTAGCTCTTTAGTTAGAGGAGAACTAAGAACATTACGTTCTAAATTAAAACTTGCTAAAAACGGAAATATAAACACCGTAACTCGCTACCATTATGAAGATGTAATTGCTAAAATAGACCAAGCATTAGATCCAAAATAAATAGAGTTTTAAAAAAGAGAAAAGGGCAATCTGTTTAGATTGCCCTTTTCTCTTTTACAACACAAAAACTTATTTTTTGGTAAGCACATCTGTACCTAAAAGCTTGTCTTCTTTATTAGTATACCAAGCTCTAATAGCCGGCATACGCACACCGTTTATAATTTCAGAATTGCTTAACACAATATACTCCCCATCATTCTTAGACTCATCGTGAAAAAACTGATACCTTTCCATATCTAAAGACTTAGGGTCAAAATAGAAATACCAAGTATCCTTACCAACTTCTTTATCATAAGTAGCTTTTATAACTTTATACCATTTTTTATTAATTTTTTTAGAGTAAATTTTTGGATCTATTATGGTACCTTTATCTTTTAGCTTCATTGGCAAACCATACAGATAGGTATAATAATTTCTCATAAAAAGCGCTCGCTCTTTAGTAAACTTAAACTTTTTTTGTTCGTCGGCATTTCCTATTTCTTTGTCATAAATAAAAAAACTAACACTATCATTTACAATTTTAGTAGTACGCTTTTTCCCATCTACTTTATTAGACAAAATAAAAGTACTCTTAGGTATATCTATATGAATATCCGTAACTCTATCTTCTTTATTTGGCGTACTCATAGTTACCACTAAATCTCCCTTAAAGGTTGGCCAATTATTATTAGGGTCGTGACGGGAAATTACTTTTTCTAAAAAATCCAAAGCACTTTCTTCTTGTGCTTTTAAAGTTGTTAAACAACTAACAAATAGCATTATTACAAGGAAACTATTTTTCATAAAATATATTTTTTTCAATTTACAACAAAAGGTTAATGTTTAGAAAAAATTTATCAACTAGATAAAACTTATGTAATTTGTAGTAAAAAATAATCTATGAAGAAATCATCAATCTCCGTATTAATATTAAGCTTAACAACAACAGCTTTATGTGCACAGCAAAAAAATCAATTTAAATTAGATCCTATAATTTTAGAAACAGCTATTAACAAAACGTATTTGCCACAAAAAAAAGATGACTTATCTAATACTTTTGCTAGTTACAACAAAGAACATTTATTAAAATACAAACAAGATAATTTTCTGCTCACTCCTCCTTTAAAACAAAAAGCAGAATTTATATCTAAAATGCCTGTACAAAAACCCAAGGGAAAATCTATAAGCAATACCATAAAAATAGATTCAACAGTTAATTACAGCTTACGAATTATAAAGCTTTAACCAATAAGGTTTAAAACAAAAGAAAGCCCAACACTTAAGGTATTGGGCTTTACTTTTTGTAGCATTTAATTATGATATAGTTGCCGGTGGCACACTACTATCATGTTCATTGTAATACAGCTCTAACATATTTATTGTTGCCGTCATCAAATCTTTTGTCTCTAGCAATAAAGAGAAATAAAGCGTTGTATTTTTAGGACTAGATTCTTCTGTTCTAGTACGCTCTACTTGCTTCTGTATTTTCTGAGAAAGCAACTCAAACAATGCTTCTTTCTCTTCTAAAATTTGTGCAATTTTATCAAAAGAACGTGTTTCAAATACAGCTTGAGTTTCATTTAAAATATGCTCCAATTTATAGTCAATTTCTTTTAACTCTTTAATTTGGTTGTATTTTAATTTTTTGTGATTGTTATTTATGTGCTTGTATGAAATTTTAGTAATATACTCTAATGACTGAGCCATATCTTGTAACGAGCCAAGTATATTAATATAAAAGTTACTTGCACCAACACTAGCATCGTCTAAGTTTTTGATAAAATAAAATATATGATCTCTTAAATCATCCACCTCATCACCTAACTTAACCACTCCTTTTTTATTCTTTTTAAGAATATCCAAGTTTTGCTTAGCCAAACCATCTATAGCATTTGTATATATTTTGTTGGTTCTTTTTACAACGTTAGCTGTATTTTTAGCACTTTCTACAATAACACCTTGTATAGAGCTACTTTCTGCTCTTCTAAGACTATCTTCTGCTTTTATTTCTTTAGACTTTTTATTGTAAGAGATATAATTTCTTGCCAATAACAATATTGCTACAAATAATAAAATAGCTATGGCAGCGCCAGTACCAAAATTAATAAGAGTTAAAATAATACCCGCTGCTGTAAATGCAATAATTGCAGTACCAAACCATCCGCCAATAACATTTAAAACACCAGCCACTCTATAAACAGCACTTTCTGCTCCCCAAGCCCTATCTGCTAATGATGTACCCATTGCAACCATAAAAGTTACGTAAGTAGTAGACAAAGGCAATTTAAATGATGTTGCCACAGATATTAAAATACCTGCAACCACCAAGTTAACAGCTGCCCTTACCATATCAAAAGCTGGCATATCATACGTTTTATCTTTAGCCAGAGCTATCTTTGGCTTTTCAAATCTAGCTTCAACCTTATCTGTAATAGATTTAGGCATAACAGATGATGTGTATGTAGAAATTGCTATTCCAATTCTAACTATTCCTCTAGATAAAAAGTTAGGTTCAAAACGCTCTTTACCTTCACCTTCTCTAGATAAGTTAATTTCAGTTTCTGCAACATAACGTGCCTTTTTAGAAAACCATAAAGTAGCCACCATAATCATCCCAGAAATGAACAACAACAAAGTTGGTGTTGGTACTTTTTCTGTTAATATAGCCATACTAAATGCAGATGCATCTACGCCAGATGCAGACCATTCTGTATAGGATTGGTATGCAGCAATTGGCACACCTATAAAGTTAACCAAATCGTTACCTGCAAAAGCCAAGGCTAAAGCAAAAGTACCAACTCCAATAATAATTTTATAGATATTAAGTTTTGCAAATACAGTTAATACGTATGACACAACAAACCAAATAACAAAGTTTACAAGCACTATAGGAAACCATTGTACTTCTAAAAAGTGTTTAATAGTCATATCTCCTATAATATCTATACTCTGACTTGCAAAAGCAGTACCTTTTATACCTTTCATAAATATAAAGTACGTAATTGCAGATAACCCAACACCTCCAAAAACAGCACCTACCCATTTAGCCTTTCTCTCAAAATCATAAGACAATAGCAAACGAGAAAACCATTGCACAATTGCACCTATAGAAAAGGCAATAACAACAGAGAGGAGAATACCTATTATAATCTCTGTTGCTTTAGATGTATTGATATAATTTACTACATCTGATGCACTACCACCAGCTTGCAATATTTTAATTAATGCCATTGCTACAGCTGCACCTAGCAACTCAAAAACAATAGAAACCGTTGTAGACGTTGGCATACCCAGGGTATTAAAAAAGTCTAACAACAGAATATCTGTAATCATTACGGCCATAAAAATGAACATAATTTCATTAAAGTAAAACTCATTGGGGTTAAAAATACCTTTTCTAGCAACCTCCATCATTCCACTAGAAAATATAGCGCCACAAGCAATACCCACACTGGCTACAATCATTATACTTCTAAAAGAAATAGCTTTAGATCCTATAGCCGAATTTAAAAAGTTAACCGCATCATTACTAACACCAACCACAAGATCTGCAATAGCTAAGACAGCTAAAGCAATAATCATTATTAAGTAAATATTACTCTCCATAATTTATAAAAATTCAATTTGCAAATATGCTTTGTTTTAAACTGTCTAACGTTATGTTAAGGTTATTTTTTTTCTTAAAAATGAACCTCTAATTGCAGTCTGTATATAAGTCCGTCAGGTCCACCAACTTCTGTTAAATAAGTAGCATCTGTTTGTACTTTTAATTTGTGCCCTACTAAATACTTAGACACTCCAAATGTATATTGATTTTCTTTATTTTCATTTGTAATTTGCTTATCTAATTCTACAGATGTATACCTACCCGTAATTTCCAAGTTATTTTTAAAAACATAACCAGACATTAAATTTAAACCCTTACCTACTTGCACCACATCTCCCGTGACAGTACCGTCTTTGTTTACAGCAATAGCGTTATCTGCTTTACGATCTGCATATTCTCCTAAAAACGAAAACCCATTGTATTTAAAAATAGCATTTACAAACAACGTATTAATATCTGTCTCATAAAAACCAGTATCAGTAAACATATAATTACCTTGATTACTTCTTGTTTTTACCGCATTTTTATTTGCATCATAAGCTACACCAAGTAATAACTTTGGAGATTGCTCCCTTTTTAAATCACTTCCTACATACTCTGTATTTCCTGTAAAAGCCCCAAAAGGCAATAATTCTAAACGAGTTGTATACTGGTAACCGCCCAAATTTCCCTTAGACACATTCCTTCCTTCACCTTGAGACAAAGCAAATGCCTCCCGAATTAAGAACTTATCTGACAAATAAAATTTATGCCTTAACTGAGCTCCCATATCCCTATCTATAGTAAACCTATTATTTAACAAAGACCTATCTACCAATTGCATATTAGCAGATGAAACTATGCGCTCTATATTTCCTGGCAATTTTGTTTGCCCAATCCATAACTCAAAATTCTCATAGAAATTCCACATCACAAAAGCATCTAAAATATAGCGTGGTGCGTCGTGTGTAAACTCAGATGCTCCAGAAATATCTCTGTTAGACAAACCTAACTCTACCTTATATTTTAATTTAGGAGAATACGCAAAACCTTTAAATTTTAAACGCCCTCTTCTAATTAAAAAATTAGATCCAATAGAGGATAATTTCTCATTATCATTCTCTGACCATTGTCCTATACCCAAAAATTGCATTCTTCCAGAAACATTCATACTCCAAGTACTATCTTTTCCTACTAGGTTTAAAATACCTTTACCAAAAGCAGGCGCCTTAACCTCTTGGGATTTAACCGAGTTTAAACCAATAAAAAGAAATAATACCGTTAGAATTCTAAAACACATAAATGCTATTTTTTTCGATTACAACAACCCACTTCCGATGTTAATTAATTGTTTCTAAATTATTAACTCATTGCAAATTTAGGGAAACTAAGTTAAAGACTAAGGTGTTATTATATATAACCGATGTAGACACTAAAGTTGGCTGATACAAAATTCTTTTAAGTTTAATCTACTTTGTTTAAAAAGCTATTTAAGTATCTTGCAACTTTAAAATTGAGCATTATGAACTGGGAGCAATTATTATCTTTAAAACGCTTTGGAGACACCAACAAAAGACTACGAAAAGAACAGGATGAAACTCGTTTAGGATTTGAGGTAGATTATGACCGTGTCATTTTTTCATCTGCATTTAGAAGCTTACAAGATAAAACCCAGGTAATTCCTCTTTCTAAAACAGACTTTATACACACTAGACTTACACATAGTTTAGAGGTTTCTGTGGTTGGTCGTAGTTTAGGACGTATTGTTGGTAAAAAAATACTAGAAAAGCACCCACACTTAAAAGAAGTTCACGGTTACCATTACAATGATTTTGGAGCTATTGTTGCCGTAGCATCTTTAGCGCATGACATAGGAAACCCACCATTTGGACATAGCGGAGAAAAAGCTATTGGCGAATATTTTAAAACAGGTAATGGCCTAAAATACAAGGATCAACTAACAGATAAAGAATACCAAGATATTATAGATTTTGAAGGTAATGCTAACGGATTTAAGCTACTAACAGAGTCCAGAACAGGTGTAGAAGGCGGTTTAAGATTAAGTTATGCTACGCTAGGTACCTTTATGAAATACCCAAAAGAATCTTTACCTAAAAAACCCACAAAACATATTGCAGATAAAAAATTTGGTTTTTTTCAGACAGAAAAGGATTTTTTTAGCGAGGTAGCAGAAGAACTGGGATTAATGCAAACCAGAGATGGTAAAGACATCTCTTTTTCTAGACACCCACTAACTTATTTGGTTGAAGCAGCAGATGATATTTGCTACACAATTATAGATTTTGAAGACGGAATAAACCTTGGTTTAATATCTGAAGATTACGCTTTAGAATATTTAATTAAGTTGGTAAAAGACAAAATAAACACTAAAAAATACAATGAAATGGTGTTTATGCAAGATCGTCTTAGTTACTTACGAGCTCTTGCAATTAACACACTTATTACAGATGCTGTTGCTATATTTTTAGAAAATGAAGAAGCTATTTTAGATGGATCTTTTGACGTATCTCTTTTAGATAAAAGCAACTACATTGCACAAATAAAAGATATTATATCTTTAAGCGTATCCAAAGTTTACAAATCACAAGAAGTAATAGAAAAAGAAATAGCTGGATATAAAATTATATCAGACATTTTAGACGTTTACACAAATGCTCTAGTTAAAACAGCAAATGGCACAGCTTCTAATTATGATAATATAGTGCTACAGACATTACCAGAGCGCTACCAAAATACAGATGCTCCTCTTTATAATTTACTATTAAACACTTGCTGCTATGTTGCTAGTTTATCTGATAGTGGCGCTGTGCATATACATAATAAAATTATGGGCAAACAACTTTAAAAATCATAAGACAACCCTACACCAAGCAATTGCTTAAATTGTATTTTAGGTCTGCCTTGCGTAGTAACTACTCCGTCTGTTACAACCTCATCAAAAAGTATATCGTCATCATACAAAAGGTTGGTGCCAATATTAGCTTTTACATATTGGTTTACCTTCATGTCTAAACGTAACTCCCAATCTATATCAACGTTACCAAAACTATTTAGATAATCGGTATACAAAGTTAAATCATGCGCTAAAGTCATATTTTTTGCTACGTTGGTTTTCCACGTGTTGGTAACCAAAAAACCAAATTCCATTAAAGTACGCTCTCCTTCTTTAGTGATGTTACCATCTGCATCTCGCTCGGCTTTTTTAACACCAAAGGCACCAGAATTTGCTAACTCTTGATCTAAAACAAATGTTGCTTTTTGGGTAATAGGAGAAATGTATAAGTTAAACTTTTTCCCCTCTGGAATATAAGACGTACCCGCACCTATAAACACATAACCTGGAGCCATAAATGTAGAAATTATATTTTCTGTATTAGGATACTTATAACCATCTGCAAATTGCGTATTAAAGTTTGCTTTTACAGAGTAATACCAATTACTTATTGTATCTCTTCTGTAGGCAAAAGTAGAACTGAAACGTATGGCGTCATCTGCCTTCCTAAGCTTTTCGCCCTCTATAGCACTTAATCCAAATCTAAGATCTAAACTATTGCTCCACTGTACGTATCTAAATTTGTAATTACGAACAAATTTAACCTCCCCAATGGCAGAAACAGAATTGTTACCACCGGCTTTCCAGTTTACAAATGCAACTTCATTTATATTAACTCCTAAATGATTGGTTTTTTCCCAGAATGAAGGAACCGTAAACCATCCAAAATTCTCCTTTCTTGGATTGGCTTCATAAGTAAGCCTAGGATTTGCCAATTTAACTCCCCTAGGAATATTTTTTATCTTCTCTTGATTTTTACGAACCACAATAGTACCTACAATAGTAGTATCTACTTTTACTGAATCTACCTCTACAGGCTTAGCTACCTGTGCATTTAGCGCACTTATACATAGAGTTAAAACTAAAAGTGCAATTGTTTTTTTAAACATAATCCTATTCATTTTCATACAAAGATTCTATATAAGCCCTAAAGCTATTCGCTCCAATATTATTTAACTCGTGCAGTTCTTCTACATTGCCATGCTGCACAAAAACATCATCTACACCTAAAATATGTACTTTATTAGAGTAGCTATTAGCATTTGCGTACTCTAAAATTGCACTACCAAAACCTCCAATTTTACAACCATCCTCAATAGTAACTATTATTGAGTATTTGTTAAAAATAGACATTAATTTATTAGTATCTAAAGGTTTTACAAAACCCATATTAATATGTCCTATTTTTCTAGCTTCCAAATCATCTAAAACAGAGGCTACCATATTGCCAATATGACCTATAGATAGCACCACAATTTCTATGCCCTTTTTTAACTCCTTTGAGTTTCCTATTTCAATTTTAGTAAATGGCTTCTTCCAATCTTTGGTAACCCCTCTTCCTCTAGGATACCTTATAGCAATAGGATGCTGCAAACCCAATTGAGCCGTGAACATAATATTTCTAAGCTCAACCTCGTTCATAGGAGCATATATTATTAGATTAGGAATACAGCGCAAGTAAGCTATATCATAAACCCCATGATGTGTGGCACCATCTTCACCAACTAGACCAGCTCTATCCAGACAAAAAATCACAGGCAAATTTTGTAGTGCTACGTCATGAATAACTTGGTCATAAGCACGCTGCAAAAAAGTAGAATATATATTACAAAATGGCACCAAACCTTCTGCTACCATACCGGCAGCTAAAGTTACCGCATGTTGCTCTGCTATACCAACATCAAAAGCCCTATCTGGAATTTCTTCCATCATAATTTTTAAAGAGCTACCTGTTGGCATTGCAGGTGTAATACCCACTATGCTTTTATTTTGTTTGGCCAACTCAACAATAGTTAAACCAAAAACATCTTGGTACTTTGGAGTTCCTGCGCCGTTAAAGTTTGGAATTAAATCTCCAGTAAGCTTATTAAACTTTCCTGGAGCATGGTAAGTGACTTGGTTTTCTTCAGCTTTTTTAAGTCCTTTTCCTTTGGTGGTAATAACGTGCAAAAACTTAGGTCCTTTAACCGTTTTTAATCGCTCTAACTCTTCAATAAGCAATGGTAAATTATGACCATCTACAGGACCCGAATAATCAAAATTTAAAGCTTCAAAAATATTATCTTGTTTTGCCGTGCCTTTTTTAACATTGGTAAGGTATTGCTTTAAAGCACCAACACTAGGATCTATACCTATAGCGTTATCATTTAAAATAATTAACACATTTGCATCTGTAACACCTGCGTGGTTTAAACCCTCAAAAGCCATACCACTAGCTATAGAAGCATCTCCAATTACAGCAATATGTTGCTTGGTATGCTCCCCTTTAATTTTAGACGCTATAGCCATACCCAAAATAGCAGAAATAGATGTAGAACTGTGCCCTGTTCCAAAATCATCATAAACACTCTCTTCTCGCTTAGGAAAACCACTAATACCGTTTAACCTCCTATTTGTACTAAATACATCTTTTCTGCCAGTTAATATCTTGTGACCATATGCTTGGTGACCAACATCCCAAACTAACTTATCTACAGGCGTATTAAATACATAGTGTAAAGCAACCGTTAAGTCTACAACACCCAAACTAGCACCTAAGTGCCCCTCTTTGGCAGAAACAATATCAATAATAAAATCCCTTAATTCCTGCGCAACAATTGGCAAGCTTTGCGTTGGTATTTTACGCAAATCATTTGGAGTAGCTATGTTGTTTAAATATGTCATCTAAAAAGCAAATTTAAACGGTATTTATGAGTTAATAAAGAAATAAGCAAAGAGTTATACCTTTACAACCAATTGTATTACAAAAAGTTGGTGTTTTTATTTCTAGACTGATAAAAAACAATACGTTACACTACAAATAGCTGCTGCTTATTTTATACTTTTGACACTATGATAAACCCTTTTGATGACACCTATTTTATGAAAAAAGCTTTAGAAGAAGCTAATGTTGCTTTTGATAAAGGTGAAGTGCCCGTTGGCGCAGTAATAGTAATTAAAGATCGTATTATAGCGCGGGCTCATAATTTAACAGAACAATTAAACGATGTTACAGCACATGCAGAAATGCAAGCAATTACTTCCGCAGCCAATTTTTTAGGCGGTAAATATTTAGAAAACTGTACACTCTATGTAACTCTAGAGCCCTGCCAAATGTGTGCAGGAGCTTTGTACTGGAGCCAGATTTCTAAAATTGTATATGCCGCTAAGGATCCTAGGAGGGGCTATATTGCTATGGGCACAAAATTACATCCAAAAACAAAAATATCTGGTGGTTTATTAGAAGAAGAAGCTTCTGAGCTTTTAAAACGTTTTTTTGTTCAAAAACGAAATTTAAACTAACACTGCTATAAATAGAAAAAGCCTTGCAACTGCAAGGCTTGTTTTTTAATCAAAATAAATATACTTTATTAGATTACTTGCACTTGGCCAGCAACCACTCCTTTTCTTCCTTCTTCCTCAACGTATTCTACTTTGTCTCCTTCGTTTAACTCTGTTCCGTTTAACGATGTTGCATGAACAAAAATGTCTTTTCCTGTTTCGTCGTTTGTAATGAATCCATATCCTTTAGAGTCATTATAAAATTTTACTGTTCCAGTCATTAAAATAAATTATAAAAAATGTTAATACTCAAATATAAGATATTTTCATTAGAGGAATGTTAAGAGAAGCTAAAATTGTTCAAAATTATTGATTTTCAGTCTTTTCCAAGTTTTTTCCTTGCATTTTCCTAATATTTTCTTCGTTTAACATATAATTTTTAACATTCTTCCCCTTACTAACTCGTATTAAAAAAAGTGGCATTGCTATAAAAAATATTCCTACAGTTCCAAAGCCTATACACTTGTGTGCAACAACTTCATTTCCTTCTAAAATAATAAAACCATAAATTATTAAACCCAGTGCAATTAATGCAACTATACCACTACTATACTTCATCATACTAAACTATTTATTTTGTAAAATCTATTAATTTACGCCTGTATGCCGTTAATAATTTTGACTTAGACACAAATCCTATATATTTACCTTCTTTTACAATTGGTAAATTCCAAGCTCCAGAAAGCTGAAATTTATTCATTACCGCCTGCACATTGTCTTCTTCGTAAACTATTACATCTGGCACATTGCGCATAAAATCTGACACTTTTAATGTTTTGTATAAATCTTGTTTAAACATTACATCCCTAATATCATCTAAAAGCAAAATACCCTCTAAACATCTTCCTTTTTTGTCTAAAACAGGAAAAATATTTCGGTTAGACTTTACAATTGCTGTACGCACAACGTCCCCCAAGGTCATTTTTTGTTTTAGTGCTATAAAGTTAGTTTCTATAACCGTATCAATATCCATTAATGTTAATACCGCATGATCTTTATTATGCGTTAGCAACTCACCTTTACGACCAAGCTCCATTGTGTACACAGAGTGCGGATAAAAATACCTAGTAATACCAAAAGACAATGTAGCCGTAATCATTAAAGGCACAAAAAGCTCATAACCACCAGTAACTTCTGCAATTAAAAATATAGCTGTTAATGGCGCATGTAAAACTCCCGCCATTAAACCTGCCATTCCTATGAGCGTAAAATTACTCTCAGACACAGGAGAACTAACCAAGCCTGAGTTATTAATAATTCTGGCAAAGCAGTTTCCCATAATACTACCCATAAACAATGTTGGTGCAAAAATACCACCAACACCACCTGCCCCAAAAGTTAAGGAACCTGCAATAACCTTAAAAAAAACTAATCCGGCTAAAAGTGCAATTATAACCCATACATTCTCCAAGTCTAAATGCAGAGAGTTATTTGCCAATGCCTTCTCTGGTTGCCCAGCCATAAGATGATTAATAACATCAAAACCTTCACCGTAAAGCGGCGGAATAAAATAAACCAAAACCCCAATAGAGAGTCCGCCAATAATTAATTTTTTTAAAGGCGATTCTATCTTATCAAAAAATTGCTGAATACGATCATAAACCTCTGTATAATACATAGAAACTAATGCAGAAACTACACCTAGTGCCATATAAAAAGGAACATCAGAAATAACAAACTTATCTTCTAATGTAAATGGTAATAAAACATCATCACCAAAGAAAAAATAAGATGTAATTATTGCTGATAATGACGCAAGCAACAAGGGTAGCATAGATGCTATTGTTAGGTCTAAACTAAAAACCTCAATTGCAAAAACTATTGCTGCAATAGGTGCTTTAAAAATTGATGAAAGTGCACCAGCTGCCGCACAGCTAATTAATAAGTTACGGGTGGTTTGGTCTAAATGAAAAAATCTAGATAAGTTAGAGCTTATTGCCGCTCCTGTTGCAACGGTGGGCCCCTCTAACCCCACAGAACCACCAAATCCTACCGTTATAGGTGCCGTAATTAAAGATCCAAACATTTGGTACCTTTTCATAAACCCTTTACGCTTAGCAATTGCGTACAATGTAGACGGTATACCGTGACTAACTTTGTTTCTAATAACGTATTTAACGCAAAGATATACTAGGAAAAAACCTAGTATTGGCGATAAAAAATAAAATGCATGATGGTAATTAGCCACCAATTTACCCTCTAACGCGTGTTGTATAAAATGGGTTGCATTTTTTAGCAACACTGCGCCAATACCAGATGTTATACCTACTATTACACTAAGAATATAAATAAATTGCCTATTTGTAATGTACCTTGCCCTCCATACTAAAATACGTTTAAGCAACTTTTTGTTAGGCATTACGAGGCAATTTTAAATTCTTAATTATTAATTTTCACTTGCAAGCTTAGTTCTTTTAATTGATCGTCATCAATAGCCGCAGGAGCATCTATCATGACATCTCTACCACTATTGTTTTTAGGAAAAGCAATAAAATCTCTAATTGTTTCTTGCCCTCCTAAAATAGACACTAATCTATCTAAGCCAAAAGCTAAACCTCCATGAGGCGGTGCACCGTATTGAAAAGCATCCATTAAAAAGCCAAATTGCTCTTTAGCCTCTTCTGGCGTAAAGCCTAAGTGCTTAAACATTGTAGCCTGTGTTTCTTTATCGTGTATACGTATAGACCCACCTCCTATTTCATTACCATTTAAAACTAAATCGTAAGCATTTGCTTTTACAGCTCCCGGATCTGTATCTAACAACTCTAATTGCCCTGGTTTAGGAGATGTAAATGGATGGTGCATTGCGTGGTAATGACCTGTTTCTTCATCTAATTCTAACAAAGGAAAATCTATAACCCAAAGTGGCGCAAACTCATTAGACTTACGTAAACCTAAACGTTCTGCCAACTCCATACGCAAAGCACTTAATTGTGCACGCACTTTATTAGTTGGTCCAGACAACACACAAACCAAGTCTCCCGGTTTAGCATTTGTTCTTTCTGCCCATTTAGCAAGATCTTCTTGGTCGTAAAATTTATCTACAGAAGATTTAAAAGAACCATCATCATTACAACGAGAATAAACCATACCTAAAGCACCAACTTGCGGACGCTTTACCCAGTCTATTAATTTATCTATTTCTTTTCTTGTATAAGCATTACCACCTGGCACTGCAATACCAACTACCAACTCTGCATTGTTAAAAACGCCAAATTCTTTGTGTTGTGCAATATCATTAAGTTCGCCAAATTCCATTCCAAATCTAATGTCTGGCTTATCATTACCATACAAACGCATAGCATCATCAAACAACATTCTTGGGAATTTATCTACTTCTACTCCGTTTATTTCCTTTAATAAGTGACGCGTTAAGTTTTCAAAAATATTTAAAATATCTTCCTGCTCAACAAAAGCCATTTCACAGTCAATCTGTGTAAACTCTGGCTGGCGATCTGCACGTAAATCTTCATCTCTAAAACATTTTACAATCTGAAAATATTTATCCATACCACCTACCATAAGTAACTGCTTAAAAGTTTGTGGCGACTGTGGTAATGCATAAAACTGCCCCTCGTTCATACGGCTAGGAACCACAAAATCTCTTGCTCCCTCTGGAGTAGATTTTATTAAATAAGGAGTCTCTACCTCTATAAAACCGTTACTAGATAAAAAATTACGCACTTCCATAGAAACCTTACTTCTAAAAATAAGATTATCTTTTACAGGATTTCTACGAATATCTAGGTAACGATATTTCATACGTAAATCTTCACCACCGTCAGTTTCATCTTCAATAGTAAACGGAGGCACAATAGCTTTGTTTAAAATAGTTAATTCTGAAACAAGAATTTCTATTTCACCAGTTTTCATATTAGGATTTTTAGAAGCTCTTTCTATCACCTTACCTTTAACTTGTATTACAAACTCACGCCCTAGTTTTTGAGCACGCTCCATCATTTCTTTACTAGTACGCTCCTCATCAAAAACCAATTGAGTTATACCGTAACGGTCACGTAAATCTACCCATACAATAAAACCTTTATCTCTTGATTTTTGCACCCACCCAGAAAGTGTTACTTCTGTATTTATGTGTGATGCGTTTAATTCTCCACAGTTGTGACTTCTATACATTTTTAATAGCTAAAGTTGAAAGCAGCAAAGGTATAAAAGTATCTTATTAACTTAAAAACTATATCAACATTAAAAAAAATAACCTACAGTAAGAAAAAGATTATAAACAAAAACATAATTTAAGTGTGTTAAAAACACACATTTGTTAATTTATTATTTGTTTATATGAATAAAATGTCATTATCTTGTCATATAACTAATAAAACACTTAATTAAATGAAAAATTATTTATCAAGAAAATTACTCGGTTTAATCTTTCTTGTTTCCCCATTATTTGCAATGGCTCAGGGTGAGATAAGCGGAACCGTTACAGATCAGAACAATGAGCTTTTACCTGGTGTAAATATTATTATTAAAGGGACTACAAATGGTACTACAACAGATTTTGATGGTAACTATAGTATTACAGCAGAAAGCTTTCCTGCAACCTTAATTTTTTCTTCTATTGGCTTTAACACTAAAGAAATGGTTGTAAACGCTGCCGGAAAAGTTAATATGACTCTACAAGAAGGATTAGCTTTAGACGAAGTTGTACTAACAGGTAACAGATCTAAACCTAGAACTATTTTAGACTCCCCTGTTCCAATAGATAATATAGGTGTAGCAGAACTTACTAGTAGCGGCAAACCTACAGTAGACAGAATGCTAACCTTTAAGGTACCTTCTTTTAACGCACAAACACAGGCAATTTCTGATGCAACAGCACATTATGACCCTGCAGATTTACGTGGATTAGGACCAAGTAGAACTTTAGTTTTAGTAAACGGTAAACGTAAAAACCAAAGTGCTCAAGTATACCTAAACAGAACACCTGGTAAAGGTGAGGTTGGTGTAGATTTAAAAAGTATACCTACAGCTGCTATAGAAAGAGTAGAGGTATTAAGAGATGGTGCATCTGCACAATATGGTTCTGATGCCATTGCAGGTGTAATTAATATGGTGTTAAAGAAAAACGCTAAATACACTACAGTATCTGCAAGAACAGGAATTACATCTGAAGGAGATGGTTTTAATTTTGCTGCAGATATGAATACTGCCTTTAATTTTGGCGATGGCGGTTTTATAAACTTAACTTTAGGGTATTACAACCAACAACTTACAAACAGAGCAGGTTCTCCTGGTATTGCAGATTTACCAGATGACGCTAGACCTAATGAAATACAATGGGCTACTGAAAATCCTGAATTAGGAATGAAAGTTGGACAGCCAGATTTAGAAAAAGGCGACTTGTTTATTAACCTTGGACACCCATTAGGTGAAAATGCAGAGTTGTACTCTTTTCACGGATACTCTACCAGAAAGGGACGTAGTTTTGCTTATTACAGAGCTCCTTATTGGAGAAGAGATGTTGCTGACTCAGAATTTTTAACGAGATCTGAAGATTTTGTAGGTTACCAACCAAGTTTTGAAGCAGAGATAGATGACCATATCAATGCTTTGGGTGTTAAGTTTGACATTACTGATACGTTTAATGCAGATGCCAGTGTAACTTACGGGTCTAACAGCGTAGATTACACAGTAAACAACTCATTAAACAGAGACTACTTAGCAGACAAAGGAACCTCTCCAAGATCTTTTTCTCCAGGAGGATATACATTAAGCAATGTAGTAATGAACTTAGATTTTGCTAATGTTTTTTCTGAGCAACTTTCTTCTTCTTTTGGTATTGAGTACAAAAAAGAATATTACGAAGCTAGGGAAGGTAATCCGCTTTCTTACTACAAAGGAGGATCTGATTCTTTTGCTGGAATTAAGCCAGATGAAGCTGGAAAATGGAACAGAGACAACCTAGCTTTTTATGCAGGCTTAGATTATGATATTACTGAAGATTTATTATTAGGTTTAGCTGGTAGATATGAAGACTTCTCTGATTTTGGAGATAATTTCTCTTGGAAAGTATTTGGACGTTACAAAATAGGAGACAAAGGAGCTATTAGAGGTTCTTACAGTACAGGTTTTAGAGCGCCAACATTACACCAACGTTACCTAACAAACAGCCAATACATTATTGCTGATGGTTCTCCAGAGCCTGTATTACAAGGTACTTTAGCAAACGACAACCAAGCTGTTAAAGATTTAGGTGTACCAAGTTTATTTGCCGAAACTTCTAGAAACATTTCTGCTGGTTTTACATATAAAATTAACCCTAAATTCTCTGCATCTATAGATTTTTACCAAATATATGTAGACGATAGAGTTTTATTCTCTTCTCAGCAAGGATACAAGCAAGATGCCGGCGATGTAGACACAGACAATGATGGCGATGTAGAAGGCGATGAATTGCTACAAGACGTAAACCCTGTAGAACAAATTCTTATAGACAATAACGTAGTAGCATTACAATATTTTATTAACGCAGGAGATACTAAAACTACTGGGGTAGATTTTGTGCTTAACTATAGAGGTATAAATATGGGCGAAGGCAAACTTAATGTGAGTTTAGCTGCCAATGTTAACGAAACTACTATTGATGCTATTGAAACACCACAGGTTCTTGCAGACAATGGATACAACATTTTTACAAGAGAAGAGAAAGGTTTAATTATAAACTCTAGACCTAAGTCTAAATTTATTTTAGGGATAGACTACGATACAGATAAATTTAATATAGGTTTAAACAACACTCTTTTTGGTAAGGTAACTGTTACTGCTCCAGAAACAGGAGGTATAGACCAAGAGTTATCTTCTATGTTAGTAACAGATTTAAACTTAAGTTACAAGGTAACAGACAAGCTTAGCTTTACAGGCACAATTAACAATATGTTTGATGTGTACCCAGATAAAACTTTAGCAACCACTAATACTGCAGAAGCTGGCGGAAGATTTCAGTACTCTTCTGAGGTACAACAAGGTGGACAATTTGGAGCTAATTTTAGCTTAGGAATGAACTACAGATTTTAATTAAAAAAAATAAATAATTCTAAAAGCGGCTGATGAGCCGCTTTTTTTATAGATGAATGTTAAGTAGCTAAAATATATAATTATATGAAAATCAATGATTTAAAGTTTTAATGTAAATTTAATGTTAACTTAAAGTGTGTTTATTGTAAAATAAAATGTATCTTTATAACGTTAATGTTAAGCAGATAATAATTAAAACCTACATATCATGAAAAAAATAGCACTAGTATTCGCATTTATATTCTCTATAGCAATAGTTAACGCGCAAAGCACAAAACCAGTTTTTGAAAAAGCAAACAACAAAGTTAAAGCAACATATTTTCACTCTAACGGAGAGATTGCACAAGTTGGACATTTTTTAAACGGCAAGTTAGATGGCGAATGGACAATGTTTAACGAAGAAGGAAAAAAAGTTGCTAAAGGAAATTACGCTGAAGGAAAAAAGACAGGAAAATGGTTTTTCTGGAATGATGCTGAGCTAAGTGAAGTTGATTACCAAAACAGTAAAATTGCAAATGTAACAAAGTGGAAAAGCGAAGGAACTTTAGTGAAAAACTAAAACTCCTAAACCATAAAATATTAAAAAACCCAGTGAATTTAAATTCACTGGGTTTTTTATTTTGAGCTGTTTTACTAAACAAACAAATGGCAGTCTTTACAATCTTTAATTTCTCCGTAATACGTTTGCCTATATTTATAAAGCGTTTTTACAGGAATTCCTAAAACGTATTTCTTAACGTAGGTTACTTTAGCCACAAGCTGCCCCATTCTTTTGGTGTATCTCTTTTCTACTTTGCTTTTTCTTTTGACTTGTATAATCTTCATAATTGAAATTGTTTGTCTTAACATACATTTATACGAGCCAAATGCAAGATAAAAGTGTTAATGTTTTGTTATAACACTTAAAAACCCACACTACAACGTTATAGCAACAACCTAATTTACAATTACTTAATTTTTTAAAAATGAAAAACTAGCACCAAACATGGTGCTAGTTAAACAAACTAAAAAACGATATTTAAAAATGTATGTAAATACCTTACTTTAAAATCCACATTTGTGAATTAATATTATCACCACTAGCAAACTGCCTATTAATAGCTTTCTCTAAATTTTCAGGGTTATTAGTAGACTCACTTGTTGGGTACAACCATCTTTTTGGTATTCTAGCTTCGTTTAATGTACCACCTCCGTCTACATTAAATTCTGGATAACCCGTTCTACGTTGGTCATAAAACATTTGCCAACCAGTATTTAAAAACAACGCTATGTGTTTTTGAGTTGCAATACTCTCTATAGGGTTTGTAACATTGAGTTGCACATTTAGGCTTGCCAAATAATCATCAGTATTTGTAATACCATAAAACTCCATAGAAGCCTTAATACCCTCTGCATAATACGCAGAAGCATCACCAGAAATCCATCCTTTTACAACGGCTTCTGCTAAAATAAACTGTAGCTCTGCATAACCAATTAACAAGCTAGACTCATTAACAGGGTCATTATAATACCTTGGAGCAATTCTAGATGCATTACCAGCTACCGCCTTGGTTGCATTATCACTAAAAACAGCACTACCATATAATCCCCCATAAGCATTAAAATCTGTTTCATCTAAAGCAGAAGCACTTGGCATTTTCTCTGCAAAAACAAATAACCTTGGGTCTTCTAAGTTTTTCAATTTATCTACAAAAGACTCTTCTAAATAATATGCAGTTTGCAAGTTGTTGTTGTTAAATAATGGGTAACGATTGTTTTGTATGTTTACAAAAGTTAATGCTCCATTATCATTATTAGAACTAAACAAAGGATATTTACTTGGGTTACCCACAACCTCCTTAAACCTACCCACAACGTTTAAAGATGCAACATCTGTTTTATTAGACAACATTAACAAAACTCTTAAGTAGTACGAGTTAATTAACTTTTGCCATTGTAGTTTATCTCCATTGTAAATTACATCACCCAAAATAAGTTCATCATTAGCAGCAAGCTCATTAGAAGCCGATTTTAAATCTGTTAACACCTTTAAAAAAATTTCTTCTTGTGTGTCATATACAGGTGCATAAACTTGCTCCTCTACAGCAATAGCCTGGCTGTAAGGGACATCACCAAAAACCAATGTAAGCTCTGTTATAAAGTACGAGTTAAAGAACTTGCCCAAAATAGCATAAACCTCAGACTCTGCATTCTGGCTCTCTTCTATCATTTTATGAACTTGCTTTATATTGTCATAATTAGTAAAAGAAGCTTGTTGCCAATTGTAGTATTGATTTTCATTAACACCATCTGTAAATGCTAAATACCTACTTGCCAAAGCACTATTTAAACTAACAGTATTAAATGCTAGGGTTTGAATGTTGGTTAGCAATAAATCTGGACTAACTGCTGTTGCTCTGTTAGGATCGTCTTGCAACTCTTCTATATCTGTACAACTTACTGTAAAGAAAATTGCACATAAAATGTATTTACTAAATTTATTCATTATGCTTTTATT
>NZ_JBDVAA010000205.1:0-1015 GCF_039943695.1 Cellulophaga sp.
GATGTTTTTCCAGACACTACTGAAGAAATCAAAAAGATACACGAGTATTGTTTAAAAGGTAGTTATATAAGTTTTGAGGGAGAAAAGGTTTTAAGTAGTACGGGAAAGGTACAATGGTTTAATTATAAAATTAACTCTTGGAAGAATGAAAAAGGAAAAGTAGGAGGTCTAATAATTGTTAGAGAAGATATTTCTAATAGACGTAATGAAGAAGAGTATCGCCTAAAGGCTCAGGAAATAGCAAATATTGGTGGTTGGGAAGTAAATTTAGTGAGTAATGAGGTGTACTGGACTAGTATTACTAAAGAAATACATGGCCTGGATGATAGTTACGTTCCTACCTTAGAAAGCGGAATTAACTTTTATAAAGAAGGGTACCATAGAGAAAAAATTGTACTACTAATTAGTGATGCCATTGGTAAAGGAATTCCTTGGGATGTAGAGCTTATAATAGTAACCTCTACAGGAATAGAAAAGTGGGTGCGGGCAATTGGTAAAGTAGAATATATAGATGGTAAAGCTGTTAAGTTAACAGGAACTTTTCAGGATGTTGACACTAAAAAAAGAGCAGAGTTAGCTCATTTTGAAACTCAAAAAAGATTAAATATAGCAACCAAAACAGCAAATATTGGTGTTTGGGACTATGACCTATTTAAGCAAGAATTAAGTTGTGACAACGCAACTCTTTTGTTGTATGAGAGTAAAAAAGAAAATACAAATAACTTGTATAAATCTTGGAAAAATAGATTGTTAGAAGAAGATAGGGAAAGGGTTGTTAATGAAATGTATTATGCAATACAGAATAAAGATGAATTTAATACAGAGTTTAGAATTAAGCTTAAAAGCGGAAAAATAAAATATATAAAATCTATAGCACAACTTCATAAAGACCCAAATACTGGATCAATTAAAATGATAGGCGCCAATTGGGATATTACAGAGTATAAAAATACTGTGTTAAAGTTAGATAAAAGAAAAGAGTCTTTTGCAGGGGTTTTTAATAACTCATCTGTAG
>NZ_JBDVAA010000206.1:0-3653 GCF_039943695.1 Cellulophaga sp.
TTTCTAAGTCTAATAATTTATAAGCTCCTCTAATTAATTTAGCAGAACCAGGCTCTTCTAAACCTAAATCCTCTAAAAACATTTGGCGCTCATCATAACTATCTAATTCAGTAATATCTGCCTCTGTACCAACTGCTAAAAAAATAACTTCTGCATTTTCTTTTGCAACAGCTGCTCTTACTTTCTCTACATATTCATTACCATTAACAGCTCCTTCTTCATCTACGTTACAAACATACATTACTGGCTTATCTGTAATAAACTGTAATGGCTTTACAAATTCTAAATGATCTTTTTCATCAACCTCTATGGCTCTAACAGAAACACCAGCTTCTAAACCTTCTTTTAACTTTAAAAGAACAGCTTCTTCTTTCTGAGCCTCTTTATTACCTGTCTTAGCTGTACGCTTAACCTTTTCTAATTTTTTATCTACAGTTTCCAAATCTTTTAACTGCAACTCCATATCTATGGTTTCTTTATCTCTAATAGGATCTACAGAACCATCTACATGCACTATATTATCATCATTAAAACAACGTAACACATGCAAAATAGCATCAGTCTCACGTATATTCCCTAAAAACTGATTTCCTAAACCTTCACCTTTACTAGCACCTTTAACAAGACCTGCAATATCTACAATCTCTACAGTTGCTGGTAAAACACGCTCTGGGTCTACCAATTCTTCTAATTTTTGTAATCTTGAGTCTGGTACATTCACCACCCCAATATTAGGCTCTATAGTACAAAACGGAAAGTTTGCACTTTGCGCTTTTGCATTAGATAAACAATTAAAAAGGGTAGATTTCCCCACGTTTGGCAATCCAACAATACCTGCTTTCATTTCTAATTCTATTTTAGTGCCGCAAATATACCATTTATAAATTTTGAAGAACAAATAAAACGTTTTTTGATTACCTTTAGATTTATAAAAACCTAAATATCAATCTATATGAAAAAAAAATGCATTCTTATTTTAAGCCTTTTATGCTTCTCGTTCGCGTTTAGTCAATCTACAATTACAGGTACTGTAGTAGATGATGAAGGAGCACCACTAGCCGGAGTAAATATTCTTGAAAAAGGTACTACAAACGGAACATCTACAGATTTTGATGGAAAATACAGTATAGAAACACAAGCAAGCGCTACACTAGTATTTAGCTATATTGGCTTTAACACACAAGAAATTAGCACCTCTGGAAAAACAACTATTAACGTAACCCTGTCTGAGGGTATGCTTTTAGACGAAATACAACTAGTTGGTTCTAGAAGCCCTAAGCGTACTGCAACAGATACCGCAGTACCTATTGATGTTTTAGATGTTGCTGAAATTGCTTCTAATACAGGCAAAGTAGAAGTTAACGATATATTACAATACGCTGCTCCTTCTTTTAATGCCACTAAACAGTCTGGTTCTGATGGTGCAGACCACATTGTACCTGCTAGCTTAAGAGGGTTAGGTCCAGACCAAACTCTTGTTTTGATTAACGGCAAAAGAAGACATCAATCTTCTTTAGTAAACATTTTTGGTACTAGAGGTCGTGGTAATTCTGGTACAGATTTAAACGCAATTCCTGCTTCCGCTATTAAAAGAATTGAAGTTTTAAGAGATGGAGCTTCTGCACAGTACGGTTCTGATGCCATTGCTGGGGTAATTAATATTGTATTAAAAAATAATACAAACGGATTTTCTGGTGGAATTACTTACGGAGCATACAGCACTGCTATTGGAGATGGTTGGGCAGAAGAATCTGGAGAAACACTTTTTAATGTTGAAGGAGAAAACAGATTAGATGGAAAAAACAAAAATTTTGATGGTGAAACTACCAAAATAGACCTTAACTACGGTATGGCTCTTGGAGAAAATGGTGGCTTCTTTAACGTAACAACCGAATTCTTATCAAAAGAAAAAACACTTAGACCTGGTTTTAGCTGGAGAAAAGGGTATGGTGGTGCTGCTATTGATGGATTTAACTTTATGATTAATTCTGCTGTCCCTATTGATGAAAATACAGAAGTATATGCTTTTGGAGGTAGAAACTACAGAGATACCAATGCAAATGCTTTTTCTAGAGATGGCTTTGCCGATGGTGACAATAGAGCTGTTCCAAGTTTGTACCCAGACGGATTTACACCTCAGATTACATCTCTAATTACAGATGTTTCTGTTTCTGCTGGTGTTAGAAGTAAAACTAAAAATGGTTGGAATGTAGATTTCAACAACACTTACGGCAAAAACAACTTTCATTATTTTGTAAAAAACACTAATAATGCCTCAATGAAAGATGCTTCTCCTACAGATTTTGATGCAGGTGGACATTACCTTTCTATGAACACTACTGGATTAGAACTTAATAAGTATTTTGAAGATGTTGCAGCTGGCTTAAATGTAGCTTACGGATTTGAATATCGAACAGAGAACTTTGGAATTTTTTCTGGCGAAGAATCCTCTTACTCTCAATATGACGGCACTGGAGCTATTAATGATCCTTACGATGATATTATTAGAGATGAAAATGGAAGTCCCGTTTTAGATAGTAACAACCAGCCAACACCTAACTCAAATAAAGATTTGCTTCCTGCAGGACCAGGTAGTTCACAAGGTTTTCCTGGTTACAGTCCTGCAAATGAAGTTGACCGTAGCAGAACAAATTATGGTATTTATGTAGACTCCGAGTTAAATGTTACTGACGAGTTTATGGTTGGTGGCGCTCTGCGTTATGAGAATTATAGTGATTTTGGCAACACATTTAACTTTAAACTAGCAAGTAGATATAAAGTAAGTGACAATTTAGCTTTTAGAGGTTCTGTTTCTACTGGTTTTAGAGCGCCTTCTTTAGCGCAACTATACTACAACTTAATATTTACAAACATTGTAGCTGGTAGGTCTGTACCATCTTTATTATCTGCAAATAACAGCACTGTAACAAAAGCATTTAGAATTGGACAGTTAAATGAAGAAAAAGCTTTTAATGCTAGCTTAGGATTTACCTATACAAATGGTGGTTTTTCCGCAACTATAGATGCATATTCTATTGCTGTAGATGATCGTATTATTTTAACTGATAACTTTACAGACCAAGCCGTATTAGGCCCTTTGGGTGTAGATGCCGCTCAGTTTTTTGCTAATGGCGTAGATACTAGAACCACTGGTTTAGACATTGTACTTAACTACACCACTACTGTTGGTGCAAACGGAAAAGCTAGTATTGGCTTAATTGGTAACTTTAATGACTTAGAGGTAAAAGAAATACACAATGGTAATTTAAATGAATTTACATTCTTTGGTCCTTTTTCTCAAGCTTATTTAGAAGCTGCTGCACCAGATTATAAGTTTGGACTTAACCTTGGATACACAAACTCTAAATTTAATGCACAAGCTACTTTAACACAGTTTAGCGAGGTTGAACTACAAGATTTTCAGTGGGTAGACACACCTGCCACTACACAAGCAGAAGCAGATTTGCTTTACCCTGTAGCTACAGATATTTATGAAGCTGCTCTTGTTGTAGATTTAAGTGTTGGTTATGAATTTTGCAAGAACTTAAAACTTACTGTTGGCGCTAACAACTTATTTAATGAGTACCCTACTCCACAATTTGATACATGGACAGATCAAGGTGGTTTAGCAGATTCTGTACAAATGGGATCTG
>NZ_JBDVAA010000207.1:0-6376 GCF_039943695.1 Cellulophaga sp.
GATGTTTACCACCTCTGTGAGATTGCCAACCATCGTCTACATTTATATAGCTCCACCCATAATTTGCTAGGCCTTTGTTAACCATTGCTTGTGCAGATGCAATTACATTTTTTTGTGTAACATCTGGCCCCCAACAGTTCCAACTATTCCAGCCCATAGGCGGAGTTAAACAAATGGTTTCACCCACTACAATTGTAAAGTTCTTTTTTTGTTCTCCTTTTTTATTTTTAGCAACAAATGTTAGCGCATAATCTCTTTTTTGCAGATTTTTAATAACACCACTTATTACACCTGTTTCTGTATTTAATTTTAAACCTGCAGGCAATCCTTTTACGGCAAACTCCATTGGTCTTTTTCCTGTTACAGGTATACTATATAAAAACTGAGATCCTGGACGTACGCCAAACACTGTTGGTCCGTTTATATTAGGACTAGTACTTGCCTTGGGAGTTAAAATGTATTTACCTTTTGGGTTTTTAGGTTGATACACTTTTTGTTCTTCTTTAGTATTACAAGAAACAATTAGAGTAAAGCATACTAATAAACAAAAAATATTAGTGTATGACGTATTTATCATTGGTGGTTTGTTTAAAATTGGTGTTGCTAAGTAACAAATAAGAGCAGGCGTAAATGTTTCTCTTAGTCAAACTTTTGTATCCTAACGTGCATTTTTAAGGTATACAGCATAAAAAAGTGCGACTGTAATTTACTTACAGGCACACTTTTTATAAATTGTACCATTTAAGATGTACAAAAATACTTAGCAATCATCTTTACTATTCATAAGTCATTAAACAAAATTTTGTCTAATTTTTCTAGTTGTATTGTATTTACTTCAACTTGTTTTTACTCAACTTAATATTTAATTTATAAAAACATTACCTTACTACGGTAGCCTCTAATTCTACCTTTAATGTTTCAAAAAGACTTTGTACTTCTAATAAAGTACTTGCTTGTTTTATATTGTGTTTTGTTGTCCAATTTTGAAAAATATCAAAACAAGAAAAAAATTCTTCTGTAGACGTAGTGTAAATATTTAACCTAACAATATTTTTACACTCATAACCAGCATCTTTAATTACCTGTTCTAAATTTTTAATAGATGTACTTACTTGACTTTTCATATCTTCAGCACTAGATTTTCCATTAGAATCTATTGCTGTTTGTCCTGCTATGTATAAAGTTCCTTCTGCCCTAGCTACTTCAACTGCTTGTACATAACCTCTATCATTTTGCCATTGCCAAGGGTTAATTACTTGTTTTTTCATCTGTTTTTATGTTTTGTGATTACACCACAAATATTTTAAATAATACTATTGTTGGTGCGTGATAAACATCACAATTATAAAAAAGAAGAAATTTTTAAGATGATAACCTACTAAGTGTTTCTCGTGACACACCTAAATAAGAAGCTAAAAGAGTTTTAGGTACTCGTTGAAACAAAATTGGTTGTTGCTTTAACAACTGTACATAACGCTCCTTTGCGTTGGAGGTTAAAAAAGATAAAATCCTGTTTTGTGAGGCTATGTGTCCTGAGTGAGATTTTTTAAGAAAAAAACGCTCTATCTTAGGCATTTTAGAAGATAATTTATAATAATTTTTAAGACTAATTGAATACACCTCAGTGTCCTCTACACATTGCAATGACATTTTTGCTTTGGTTTGTTCAAAATAGGCTAAAAAATCACTTTCCCACCAGTCTTCCATCGCAAAAGATACTATATGTTGTTTACCATTTGCATCGTTAAATACTAATTTTAAGAGTCCCGAAATAACAAAATAACAATGGTTTACATCTTCGCCTTCTTGAATAAGAAACTCATTCTTTTTATATTTTTCAATATTAAAATGAGACAACACAAAACTAAACTCGTTATCAGAAAGAGGAATTAATTTTATTATGTGTTCTTTTAATTTGTTCTTCATTAGGCAATAACTTCTATTTTACAAATTAATACTGAATAAAATTATAATAGCTAAACACTAGGTTACACTTATAAAAGAACTACGCAAAACCTAGTTCCACATACCATTAGATTCTGTTAAAATTATTGGTGCGTTATCTGTAACTAGTATTGTTTGCTCGTGCTGTGTTACGTATCCTCCTTTATTACCAACCAAAGTCCAACCATCTTTTAACTCTACAGCAACAGTAGATTTTGTAGAGATAAAAGTCTCTATTGCAACTGTAGTATTTTTTTTAAATCTCTCACGATTAGTTCTAACTCTGTAATTCAAAATATTTTCAGGCTCTTCATGCAAACTTCTACCTACTCCGTGGCCTGCTAAGTTTTTAATTACTTTAAAACCAGATTTCTTAGCCTCGGACTCTATTAAGTGTCCAATGTCTGCTATTTTTACTCCTCCTTTAATATTTGTAATTGCTTTGTGTAATATATTTTTAGAAGCATCTACAAGTGGTTGGTGATTATGAATATCCTCTCCAATAACAAAAGAACCACCATTGTCTGACCAAAATCCGTTTAACTCCGCAGAAACATCAATATTTATTAAATCTCCTTCTTTTAGTATTTTATTTTTATACGGAATACCGTGAGCAGCTTCTTTATTTACACTTATACAAGCGTAACCAGGAAAGCCATAAGTTTCATAAGGAGCAGATTTAGCTCCATAGCGCTTTAATATTTCTCTGCCATAAGCATCCAATTCTTTAGTAGACATACCAACTTTAGCATACTCTTTCATTAATTTTAGTGTAGTTCCAACAACTTCACTAACTTTTATCATTCCTAGTAATTCTGATTCTGTTGTTATAGACATTCTTCTTCTTTTTTTAATGAGTTACAAGAGTTTGCTTGTTTTTTGTTGGACGTTTAGTGCTATACTTTACTGGTACTTTTTTATTCTAGCATCCAATTAATTAAATCTTTTTTATTGACAATTGCCCAGGAATGCGGATGCCTTTCTCCATTTGCTCTATACCCTCGGTTTTTTGTTTTTATCAATTCAATAGTAACTTCTCCAAATTCTATCATTAACTTTTCTGATAATTTTTGAATATAAAAGGCATTTAAATCTTCATATTCATTTTTTGCATATTCTTTCCACCACTCTACGTCAGGTTCTGTATATAACCTAACTTTTAAATTTTTTAATCCTTTTAAATTATTAATATTTTCGGTTTTAAATGTATAGGGAGAATATTGCTCATACTTAGTTATCTGGTCTGTAGATGGATTTCCAAATTCTTCATCAAACATATTCTTAATCCAAGTAGATTCTTGAACAGATGACACAGAAAAATTAAGCTTTAAATTCTTTTCTGCAGTTGTATAAAGACCAAGAAGGTCTATTGGTGAATCTACAATAAAAGTACCTTTGGGTTTAATTTGACTTTTATGAACCACAAGGTAATTGCTAATTAGCAGACTTACATTTCCTCCGCTTGAAAACCCTCCTATGAAAATGTTTTTTTTTGATAATCCATGTTCCTTTATTATTCTTGCTAATTGGTCTGCTAGTTCTTGTTTTTCTTTTTTGTTTAAATACAAACGCTGATTTAAATTCATTGCTAAAACCGAATAGTTATTTTTTACACTTAGTTCGGCAATTTTAAATTCAGACAATGTGTTTTCTGCATTACAAGGAAAGCAGGGAAATAAAATTAATAAGCCATTTTGCTTTTTGGCCTTAACAAGCTCAAAATAAGAAGTTTTTATAACCTCGCTTTTTACTTCTTTAGTCTTATTATCTTTTTTAGACTCGCCTTTACAAGAAGTTACAATTAAAAGTAAAATTATAATGTATTTTGTCATTTTTTTAATTGTAGCTAAGGCATTTACATCTAATTACTCTTAGGTTAGTTTAATTATTTTTAATGGTTTTGTTTATATAACCTTACGCATTTAAACATCTAAATTAGTAATAAAAAGCCGATTAAAAAAGTAGTAAATACAGACACGCTAAGCTTTACAAGCAAGCCATAATTAGTAATAATTTACCGCTGGTAATTTATAGTGGTTTTTGTATATTTACAATAGATTTTACACGCTAAAAATTGCCATATATGACGTTTTACAACAAGTTAAAATGGATACTAGGAATCTTAATGATTTTTGTCTTAATAATTGCAACAAATTTAATAGACAAAAATAATTTTGTGCGTGTTCGTGATTCTGTTGTAACAATTTATGAAGACAGGTTAATTGCAAATGATCTCATTTTTGAAATGCTCCAATTAGTTCAGGAGAAAGAAATTGCAGTTGCAGTATCTGATTCTACTTTTTTTAAAGATAAAAATTTAAAAGTCAACACTAATCTGCAGTCATTGGTTTCTAGGTTTGAGCAAACAAAACTTACAACGCAAGAAACAAAGGTGTTTGATAGTTTTAAAAATAACCTTAAGACGTTAATAAAATCTGAAAGTCAATTTTTAAGTACAAGCCATAATAACAAGTCTAAAGTTGTTGCTCAACTCAAAAAAATAAAGACAAATCTTAGCGATTTATCAAAAATTCAGTTGAATGAAGGAAGTAGGCAAATGTTAATTAGTAAACGTGCTGTAGATACTGTAGAGTTGTTTACACAAATTGAAATTTATTTTCTGGTTCTTTTGGCTATCATCATACAAATAATAGTAATGTACAACCCTAAAGAAAAAGCTTAAGTGTTATTATAGCACTGTGCTAAAATAAACACTTTTGCATACTATTACTCGTAGATATTTTACGTTATAATTAATTCTACTGTTACAGTAAAATATTCAATTTTATCTCTATCGTGTTCTAAATTAATAGTATTTTTTGATTTATCTATTTTTTCTCCAGAGGCAAACATACTAATAACGGCAGAACAATAAGGATCAATTTTCTCAAATTCTGGGTGTTCAAATTGTCCGTATACACCAGCATTGTCCCATCCACAACAAGCCCATTTTAAATTTCCCATTCCATAATTTTCTTTAAGGAAACCTTCTACTATTTTAGATTTATTTCCACGTACTCTGTAAGTAGCTCTATAAATTATTTGACTGTTTTTTACTTCTTCACATTTTACAAATTCTAACTCTTTATGTGTTTTTGCATAAGCTTCTAATAAATTACACTTAAGTTCTGTTTTTGAATTAACAAACTCATTTGAGAAACCAAAAATTAGAACTGTAAAAGAAAACAGTATATATTTTAGAATTGAATTCATTTTGTTTTTTATTAGTAGTAACAACTTTGTATATAGCTTATTAACAATTTGAGTTCAATATATTCATCGCCAAATTTGTTTCAATTTTCTTGCTTAATCCTCACGTTAAATATAACAAACGTTGTTTACCTAAAAATCGGCTATGTATTGTTGTAAAATGCTATTGCCCGTTTTATTTCTTTTGTTTTTTAATTCTCTCAATTGATTCAAAAAGAGTGTCTTCTATTAATTCATTAGATTCAATTTTGAAGTATGATCTAAACTCCAATAATATTTCCCAAGCTTTTTCATTATCGATTAGAGCTAACACCTCAAGTTTTTCAATTTTTGTTAGTAACTCCTCATCTTTATATGTTTTAGCTACATTCTCCAATTCTAACATAAATTCGTCAATTTGGTTTTGATCAATTTTATGATTTTTAAAATCAGGTCGTTTAATTATGTTCTGAATAATATCTTCATCAAAATAGATTTTTCTATGTCCCAAAGGAACTGTTTCATACTCCCAATTATTTCCGAATCTTAAAAGCCCCATCTCTGTAATTTCTAACACTCCGTCTTTAAAATTTACAAAACAATTTTGAGAAAGAGATTCAAGTAATAATTCGTCAGTTTTACAATTGAAAATATCAAAATCAGAAATCAAAAGTTGATTATCTGATATTTTTGAATTTACAAAACCGCAAATATTATAAGTCTCTCCATTAGCAAGTTCAAAAGTCATTGCAGGTTTAACACCTTTCAATTCCAATTCTGTCCCATTAGAACAGAGACACTGATTTTGTTGGCCATAAGTTGAAATGGAAAGTAAAATTATAATTAATGTGATTCTTTACATTTTAGAAATTGGTTATAACGTTTCAGCTATGGTTAGTAAGGGAATTAAAAGCGATTAATTTCCGATTAAGCACTTAGCCAAAACTTTTTTTGTTTTTTTAATTACCACATCTAAAAGATTTAATGGTCTTTATAAAAAATACACTAAACTCTAAGTTAAGCACCAAAAACCCAATTTTTATAGGTATTGTTGGTAAACATCATTATAGGTTAAAAGTATGTTGTTTAGAATAATGAGCAAATTTTTTGTTTCGAATAAATAGCTCAACTTTACGAACTTCTGCATAATAATTTGCCTGAAAAATTTCAATAAATTTTCCAGATGTAGGGATTTTACGAGGAGCATTGTCTTCATAATATGTGTAAAAATCTTCAAAATCAA
>NZ_JBDVAA010000208.1:0-3705 GCF_039943695.1 Cellulophaga sp.
TTCTATTTCTAAAGAGGTACTTGGGTGTGGAACATTAATATACACTTTATCATTTTTAAAAGAATTGTAAGCCGTAAAAGTGTAGTTAATAGACAAGCCACCTATATCTTCTTTAGTAATTGGTATTTTTATTGTTTTAGAACTGTTACTAAGTGTTATTATTTTTGTTTCAATAGGTTTGTTATTTCTATCTATATACAACGTAACATTTAAAGGTGTTGCTGCAGATAACAGTTTAACTTCTACATTGTCTCCAACGCTGTAACTATTTTTGTCGATTTTTATATCAAAAAGTTCGTTGTCTGCTGTAGTTTTATCTGTGTTGCTAAATAAACTTGTTATTGCCTTGTCTGTAACAGTTTGTCCAAATTTATCTTTAGCTTCTAGCTCAATAATATATTTGCCAGATTCCCATTTTTTAATAGTAGGTAAATTAATTACAGAAGATTTTTGAGTGTCAAAATTAGTACTCCATAATAGTGGCCCCTTGTCCCAATCTCTTGGTTGCTGCTTTTTGTATATTTCGTTAGGGAAGTTTGTGCTAAACGTAGTTTCATCTATTTTGTAATCTGGAGCAGACCAAGGTCTACTGCGTTTTACATTTTTAGGTGCTTGTAATTTGTATATTTTTAATGACCCTTTTGCGGCAGTAAACTGTCCGTTTAAGTTAGCAGTATTAACATATAATACGCTATCTTTTTTAGTTTTATCTATTTGCGAGCTTACATTTATAGTGGCATTTAAACTATGGTAACCAACTCTAACTACAGTTGTAGTACTTTTTGTTTCTCCATTAATATCTGTAACATCTGCAGTAATTTCATAATTAAAAATAGGAGAGTTATCCTTATTTACACTTTTTTCTGGTATAGCCTTAAAGGTTATTTGGTAGTTTCCATTAGCATCTGTTTTAGTTTCCCCGTGTTTAATTTCTTGTGGTGTGCTATTATAGTAGGGTACTCTCCAATAATACCAGTTAGGATATCTAACCAACCTTTTTACGGTGTAAACAACTTTAGCATCAGTAATTGTGCTACCAGCAAAAGCATTGGCTGTACCGTTTACCGTTACCATATCATTAACCTTGTAGGTCTCTGTAACAGGTTTAAAAGTTGTTGTAAATTTAGGTCGTTTGTATTCTTCTACAGAAAAATAACTGGTATTACTTATTTTGTTGCTACTAGATATTGCTTCTATAGTAAAATTACCTGTTAAGCCGTTACTAGGTAATATAAATTCTCCATTAAAAGAGCCATACTCATTTGTAGTTAACTCTAAAGATTTTACAGCTTGGTAATTCACATCTTTTAGCGTTACAGTAACCTTAATGTTTTCTAATACGTCAGATTTATTATTTTTTTGGTTAATAGCAATACCTTTAAAATAAACAGGTTGCCCTGGTCTGTATATACTACGGTCTGTGAATAAAAAAGCATTATTATAATTTATATTACTATTACTGTTGGCTCTAGTGTATACATTATAAGTGCCAAATGTAGCGTAATCATCATTACTACTAACCTTTAGTTTTATATTGCGCCACCTTTGGTCTGTTTTGTGAATGGTAACCATACCCAAGCTATTGGTTTTAAATTTAGCGTGTTGTACAGGGTCATTATACGTTTTATGATATTCTAACTTAACTGTAGCATTTGCAATAGGCTTACCATTTGCTCTGTTTACTACCTGAAAATAATCTGCTGTATTTGTAGTACTATTTACAACAGCCAAGTCTGTTACTTGTATGGTATTATACCCGTAAGTTTTTGTTAATTTAGTAGGTTCTGCAAGTATAAGTAGTTGTCCTACATTTAATTTTGGTATAATAACTTCAGTAGTATGGTTTTGGTAATCTTTTTCGTTTTTTAATTTAGACTTCCACGTTTTTACACTTTTAAGTTTTTTTATATACTGTAGTTTTTTGTCATCATCATAAATTGTATCTAACGTATGTAATTGCTTGTCTGAAATTGTATAGACTGTAAAATTTAAATCGTTTACATTTTTATACCTAACAAGTACTTTAGACGGCTTGTTCACTTGTATGTAACTTTCTGTACTTATGTCAAGTCTACTTCTTTTTATAGTTGTAACCAAGTCGTTACACATTTCTGCGGCTCTACTTTTAGGAAATTTAGCAACTACAGCTTCACAAATTTTGATAGCATCATTTTTCTTCCATTGGTTTTTTGGTATTATGCTATTTGGATGGTAGCTATCTCCTTTGGTGTTGTAATAGGTAGCAATATTGTAATTGTATAAACCAGAAACAGCATCGTTTTTATAAGTGTTTGCCATTTTTTTTAAGGTTGATATGTAGTGTTTATCTTTCTCTAAAAAAACAGCGTTATTGTAAACAAAATTTAATCGTTCTAAATCTACTTCAACAAAAGCCTCTGGTGAAGCATCATTTTTATGAAAATCTAATAAGCCTTGATAAATTTTTAAAGCTTTAGACTTTAATGATGTTTTATCGTCTTCGTTAATAGGTAAACTAATAAAATCTGTTCCACTACATAGCATATTTTGGTCATCAATCTCAAACTGATCAGCAGGTCTAGTTATGCTACTTTCATCTGTTTTATAAAACTCTAATGCAGTATGCGATAAAAGGTCAAACAGTGTAGGTCTGTATATTTTAGAATCTTTTCTGTTGTTTAATAACAAGTCAAACTCATCTACTTTAATCTTTTGTAATGCACTGCTATTTTTTAAGGAGGACTTAAAATTAGTGTCAATTTCATAAAATAAAGTAGTTAAATCCCAAGTTCTAAAATCTATACTATCTACTTTAGTTTCAGTTGTAGTTCTATTGTAAAAACGATATCTATTTTGCCTAAAATATTGTAAATATAAATTAGCTAAATAACTGTGTAAAACGTTTTTTGTAGGTGTGTCACTATTAGCAATTTCAGATTTAAAATTTGTTATAATAGACAACACAGCATCTTCCTCTAAAGTCATTGCATATTTAGAGATGTACAACAATGCTTTTACATTCTGTGGCGAGTTGCCTTCTTTTTTTGCTTTGGCAGCAATTGCTTGCACTGTTTCTAGGGCAGATTTGGTCATAGAAGACTTCTCGTGCTTTTCTACGGTTTTCCAAAGTGCGTCAAAACTGTTATTTTCTTGTGCCATTGCTATGTTTGCAAATAAAATTAGAACTATAATAGAAGTTAAATTTTTCATTATCTGTATGTTATCTTGTTAAGATTTGTAAATCTAAATCTGCATTAAATGTACTAACAAATTTGAGCTTTATAGTACAACTATGCAATTAAGAATGCGTTAACTTACCTTTTAAGTGAGTAAAGTCATCTAAACAGATCAAAAGTAGTACCAATCTAAGTTTTTTACATCCCTATTTACCGTGTAATTGTCTGTTGTGTTTATTTTTTTTAAACCTATTTGTATTGTTATCTTTACAGCTATAATTTTACGTATGAAAATTCATTTTATAGCCATTGGCGGTAGTGCAATGCACAATTTGGCATTAGCCTTAGAACATAAAGGATACACAATTACAGGTAGTGATGATGTTATTTTTGAACCTTCTAAAAGTAGGTTAGAAGCAAAAGGATTGTTGCCAGAATCTTTTGGTTGGTTTACAGATAAAGTTACTGCAGATTTAGATGCGGTTATTTTGGGTATGCACGCTAAAGAAGATAATCCAGAGCTTTTAAGAGCAAAAGAGCTTGGACTTAC
>NZ_JBDVAA010000209.1:0-3048 GCF_039943695.1 Cellulophaga sp.
CTATAAAACTATCTAAAAGATATTTTAAAGAAAACAAACTGCCTTATGGTGCTATAGATTTGTTAGATAGAACTTTAGCCGCTGTAAAAATGAGTAATAAAAATGCTCAAAAAGAGGTAGAAAAATTTAAGCAAGCACTAAAAGCAATAGAAGAAGCTGATGTTGTTGTAAAAGGTGATTTAGAGTTGCTATTTAAAACAATTTTTAAAAAAATAAGTGTTGTTTTAACCGCAAAAGTAGTAGAGAATTTAGTTCTTTTAGAAGATGATACTGTTGCTATTGGTTTAGAAAAAATACATAAGTTATTGGCAATTTTAGAAGATATTGCATCAGAAAAAATAGAGGTAGTTAAGTCTACAGAAATAGAATCTATTGTTGCAGATATATCTGGTATTCCTTTGGGAAAAATTCAAGCTGAAGAGAAAGAGAAAATATTAGGAATAGAAGATAAACTCCAAGAGCGAGTAAAAGGTCAAGAAAGTGCTATACAAACATTGTCTGACGCTATTATAGAATCTAGGAGTGGGTTAGGTAACCCTAAACAGCCAATTGGGTCTTTCTTCTTTTTAGGACCCACAGGAACCGGTAAAACAGAGCTTACCAAGTCTTTAGCAGAACTGCTTTTTGATGATGAAACTGCTATGATTAGGTTTGATATGTCTGAATTTAAAGAAGAGCATTCTGCTGCATTATTATATGGTGCACCTCCAGGCTATGTTGGGTATGAAGAAGGTGGTATGCTAGTTAATAAAATTAGACAAAAACCATATTCGGTAGTGCTTTTTGATGAAATAGAAAAAGCACACAGTTCTGTGTATGACGTTTTTCTTCAAATTATGGATGAAGGTACAATACATGATAAATTAGGTAGAAGTGGAGATTTTTCTAATGCCATAATAATATTTACGTCTAACATTGGTAGCCAATGGATTGCAGAACAAATAGAGCAGGGGACTAAACCATCATCTAATCAATTAATAGAGGTGATGAGCAAACATTTTAGACCAGAATTTTTAGGAAGGTTAACAGAGGTTGTACCATTTTCTCCTATTAATGAAAAAATAGCAAAAGACATTTTTAAATTACACTTTGCTAATCTTCAAAAACAACTTTTAGATCAAAAAGATATTTCTTTAGAATTATCAGAGGAAGCTTTAGCTTTTCTTGCGCAAAAAGGATATTCTAAAAAATATGGTGCAAGACCAATTGGTGGCGTAATTAGGAATTATATTAAAAAGGTAGTTTCTAAATTTATTATTTCTGAACAAATAGTTCCTGGTGATAAAATAATCCTAAACTATAGTGATGAACAACTAATTTGGGATAAATGTTAGAAGAAGAATTTAACATAGACTCTTTAAAAAGAAATAATACAGCAGATTTTGTAGCAGAAGTTTTTTATGAGGAGCTAAAGTTTATTTTAGATAAAGATTTAGATGAAATGCTTATTGTAGAAAACAGTGGTATGAACAGCCTTGCGTTATCTTAAGACATTTTAGACGTTACAACTTTATATAAAAGTATAACCAATAGTTATAAAGAGTTTTTAGTATTGCATTTAAGCAGAAATAGTATTTATCATCAACTTCCAGAAATTTTATTTCATCCATTAGTTATTAGTACACCATCTATGAGCAATAAAGAGGTGGTAGAAGCTATAAAGGAAAATAAAAGGAGAGAGGTAAGAAATATAAACTTTTTTCAAGCTTTTGATACAGATCTTTTTAAAGAAAGTTCTAAAATTGTAAATAGGCATCTTAACTTTTTAACAGATGACAGCTCTAATGAAAACCTTTTTAGAATTGCACAAAAAATTTTAGATGCTAAATTAGAAATACCTAAAGTAAAATTATTTAAGTTATTCTTTAAATTATGCAATTCTGAGCAATTAAAAGAGAATCTTCCCGTTATTGAAGATTTAATTTATGAAGTGCTAGATTTTAAGATAGAATTAAAATATACACCTAAAATTTTTAAGCAAATTCCGTATAATAACCTAGGCAATAGTTTGTTGGGTATAGATTTTGGTTTGCACGGAAATGTAAAAAGTGAAGTAGATGACATCACTGCTTGCATACTGTTAGATGAGCCTATAGATAACTATAATACTCTTTTAAAAAACATTGATAATGTTAAAACAATTTTGAGTTTTTTAATTATTTCAAATAGAGAAATATTTGTAACTTACCATTTAACGGGTAAGTTAGATTTTGCTTTAAATAACAAATATTTAGGTTATGACACTTATTTAAATTAATTAATGTTAAGGATATAAAATACAGATGAAATGGATACATTAATTACATTTTTTTTGAAATATTTACTAGCCCCTTTATTGGTGGTTTTTTTAATTTTAGTACTTAAGTTTTCTAAAATTAAAAAGAAGTTACGTATAAAAAAGGTTATCTTTTTTATACTAATATCGTTACTAATACTAATTTTACCATCCTTGTTTGCCTTGTTAAGGTATGAGTTTGTTTGGGGTGGTTTATTAATAACTGCATTAACGTATTTGTTTTTAGGAATTGGTATGGTTTTTTATACAAAAACTAAAACATTTGACTCCTTTGGTTTAATAGAAAAAGACGGCAATAAAACATACTTTTTAATTGTAATTTTTGCTATTATAATTTTAACAGCATGGGTATATTATTTAATTTTTAATATGTTAAGTGGGTTGCCATATTCTATTTGGGCAATGTCTTCTGTGTTGTGGTTTATTGTACCTATATTTTATGTAATGGCAAGAGACTCTTTTTTAAAAATATCTCCACCATTTTTTAAATCTTGGCGTGTAGAGCATGATACAAATAGTGATTTGTATTGGGATAAGATAGATACTTTTACACTTATACAGGTAACAGTTAAAGTTAAAAGATCTCCTACAGACAAAGATTATTCGTCATTTATGGTAAAGTTGCCTACAGAAGTGATTTTAGGAAAATGGTTTAATAGGTTTATAGAGGATCAAAATGTTAGGTTTCCACAAGATGTTATAAAAACAGAAGATGAAAGTGGTGATGAAATGGGGTGGATTTTTTACACATC
>NZ_JBDVAA010000210.1:0-47606 GCF_039943695.1 Cellulophaga sp.
AGGGTATAGTTTATATAGCATACCTACTGCTGCACTAATTTTAAAAGATAGTGTTGCTTTAGAAAAAGAAGTAACTTTTGAAGCTAAAACATCTGCTCCTGACGGAATGATTTTTGACCAAAATGGAAACTTATATTACGCAGATTTAGAACACAATAAAATTATGTATCGTAAACCAGACGGTAGCATACATACTTTGCTTAAGGGTGATGCTGTAAAATGGGCAGACACCTTTAGTATATACAATGGATATTTATATTATACCAACTCTAGAATAAATGAGGTAACCGCAAATATTTCTGATATGGAGTTTACAGTTAATAAAATTGAATTAGCAAAAAATTAATTATGAAATTTACTTTAGCTTTTGATGTTTACGGCACTCTTATAAATACATCTGCTGTACTTGCTTCACTAGAAAAACTAATTGACAAAAATGTAGCTAAATCTTTTATGGATACCTGGCGAGACAAGCAATTAGAGTATTCTTTTAGGCGTGGCTTAATGAATAAGTATACTGATTTTTCTGTATGTACAGACAACGCACTTAACTACGCTTGTAAAAAGTTTGTAATAGACTTAAGTTGTGACCAAAAAAAAGCACTATTAAACGAGTATAAAACATTACCTGTTTTTGATGATGTTGCAAATGGTTTAGAGGAGTTAAAAAATGCTGGTCACCGTTTATTTGCTTTTTCTAATGGTAGTAAAGAGGCTGTTACAAAATTACTTACCACCGCTAATATTATTCATTATTTTGAAGCTGTAATTAGTGTAGAAAATGTGCAAATGTTTAAGCCTAGCCCTATTGTGTATGACTACTTTTTAGAAACTACAAACTCTAAAAAAGAGGAAAGCTGGTTAATATCTAGCAATAATTTTGATGTTATTGGCTCTAAAATGTTTGGTATTCATTCTGCTTGGGTACAACGTACGCCAGATGCTATTATGGATCCTTGGGGAATAGAGCCTACAACAGTAATACATAAATTAACAGATTTAGCTAAAAATTTATAGCCTTTAAAGTAACACTCTAGATATTTTTTTTAGGGTGTTTTTTATAAACATACACTACCTATAATTGTAATATTATAAACCTAATAGTTTGTATACATTTAGCTAACATAATAGGTAAAATAGCTAAAAACAATTAGACTATCTTTGTCTACAATGCAAAAAAAGATTACCTCTTATTTAAAAACCATTGAACTCTTTTTAAAAGGGTCTAGCTTTTATAGAGGCATTGTACTAACTATATCTGTTGTTATTCCTTTAGTATTTTTTTACGCAATTGGACAAATGGAATACGCGCCATCAATTGTTTTAGGTGCTTTTTTAAATGCGCCAAGTGATGTTCCTGGTAGTTTAAAACGTAAAATAAACGGCATTTTAATTGGCATAGTACTAACAATGTTAGTTACTACTATTATACTTTTTACAAAACCTATTTTTGTAGTACTGCTTATTTCTATTACAATATTAAGTTTTATAATTGCTTTAATTTCTGCTTACGGTTTTAGAGCTTCTTTGGTCTCTTTTTCTGGTTTACTTGCTATTGTTTTAGGATTGGCTGTTAAAAAACCAGAAGCTAGTGAAATTTGGCAACACGTTGGTTTACTTGGCATTGGTGGATTGTGGTATTTATTTGTATCCTTAATTTCTGGGTGGATTTCCCCTAAAAAAGATGTAGATCAATTATTATCAGACACTTCTGCGCTTACCGGTAAGTATTTAAAAATAAGAGCCAAACTTTTAACTAAGCCTGCAAAAAGAGATAAATTCTCTACAAAAGCACTTGTTATACAAACACAGATAAGTGAAAAACACGAAACGCTAAGAGAGCTTTTATTAAAAGATCGTAAGCGTTCTGGCAGGTCTTTATCAAACGAAAAAAGATTACTAATTTTTATTTCGCTGGTAGACATTTTTGAACTTGCTCTTGCTAATAATCTAGATTATTCTAAAATAGATTCTCTTTTTGAGCTTCAAAAACATCATATTAAGTCGTTTAAAAAAATGAATAAAGTAATGGGAAATCATCTTATTACATTATCAGAACTACTACTTAAAAAAGATAAGTTACCAGAGATAGCCATATTAAATAAAACTTTTAAGGAGTGTAACAAGTCTATAAATGCTTTTGTGGCAGAGGTAAAATTGCCAAAAGCTAGAGACGGTGCTATTACATTACGTAATTTATACGATTACCAAAAACAACTTTTAGCAGAAATTAAAGCTATTAGACGTGTATTAAGCAACTCAGAAAATGCTGATAAGGTTTTACCAAAAACACAAGAATCTAAAAAGTTTTTAACGCTGCAAGAGTACAAATTTAATATTCTTTTACAGCATTTTAGTTTTAAATCTCCAATGTTAAGGCACGCTCTGCGCTTGTCTTTAGCTATTGTTTTTGGTTTTTTAATTGGTAGTATTTTAGATCTAAAAAATGCCTATTGGATAGTGCTTACCATAATTGTAATTATGAGACCCAATTATGGGTTAACCAAAGAGCGCTCTAAAAACCGAATTATAGGAACTATAATTGGTGCCGTAATTGCCACACTTATAATACTTGTTACACAAAATACTATAGTTTATATGGTATTAGCCGTAATATCTTTAACATTTGCCTTTTCATTAATACAGCAGAGTTACAAAGCTGGGGCAGCTTTTATTACTTTAAACATTGTTTTTGTATATGCATTATTAGACCCCAACGCTTTTTCTGTAATTCAGTACCGCGTAATAGATACTGTTATTGGGGCTGGCATTGCTTTACTTGCAAATTATGTCGTTTTTCCTAGTTGGGAGTATAAAAACTTAGATACTGTAATTTTAAAAGTAATATTGTCTAATAGAGATTATTTAGAGGCAACAAAAAAGTTATATCAAAATAAAGAAACCAACACTTTAGAATATAAGGTTTATAGAAAAGAAGCTTTTTTGGCTATGAGTAATTTAAATGCTGCTTTCCAAAGGTTAACACAAGATCCAAAATCTAAACAAAAAGAATCTGTTTTAATTTATGACATTGTTACGCTTAACCATACAATGTTATCTGCTATTGCGTCTATAGGAAGTTACATTTTAAACCACAAGACTACTCCTGCTTCTAAGGAGTTTGATATTATTGTTTCTAGTATAAATACTTCATTAAAAAATTCGGCTTTAACATTAGAAAAAGTAAACTTTACTGCAGTTGAAGAAGAGTTAAAAGTAGACAAAGCACAACAAAAACTTATTAAAGATTTTGATGCCTTAGCCTTAGCTAGAGATAAAGATATTGAAGCCGGAAAAACAAAAATAGATAAAGACACTTTGCTAAATCTACAAGAGTCCCACTTAATATCTAACCAATTGGTTTGGTTAAAAACACTGTCTGAAAATCTAAGAAAGGTTACCATAAAATATACAGACGTTTTTAAATAGAGCTAAAATTGTCTACTTTTAAATAAAATACAAGTGTAATTAATTTAGACTCTATGAAAAAAATTGTTATTACTCTTTTAGCTATACTACTTACCAACACTATTTATTCTCAAACAAAAATTGATTTAAATAAAGTTCTTTGGCAAAAAGTAAAAAGTTGTTATTCTAATTTTCAGGATCTAAATAAAGAAGAGAAAAAAAATTTAGATATTATAGATGATGCTAAAAACGGTTACTTAGAAATTTGCGGTACCTACCCTACTTGTGGTTGCTACTGTAGTGCCATAGTTGCAGCTTACAAAGACTCTAACAAAAACTACACATTTCTGCAAACAAATGAAGAAACTTGTAACTGGACAAAAAGTGTAAGCTCTAACCAAGAAATATCTTCAATTTTACCAGATAATTTTGGCTTTAATAGTTTTTCTTCTGCTCAAATAATTCCATTTTTAAAAAGTCCTGCTTTTTATTTAAACTTTACCATACCAAGAGAAGGTACAGATACCAAAGTTACACCAGAACTTATACCTTTTGGGTTAAACGTAGATAAAAAAAGTGCTTGGGTATTTAATTATGATCAAAACAATGCTAATCCAAAATCTATATCCACAATTAAAGAGATTGTAAATAGTATTAAAAATGATGAAACATTAGACCACCTAATATTAGGTACTTTAGACAGTATAAATGCACACGATCTAAAAATTATTAAAACTAGTATAACAAACAAAAGTTTTTCTAACACCAAAGAACTTTCATCTACACTTGAAGAGTTAAAAAATATTTATCAATCTTATTTAAGTATAAAACACAGTTATATAATTTTAGGTTGGGATAAAGAAAAAGCTGCATTTTATATAAAAGAAAAGGGAGACAAACCTAAAACTATTACGTTTAAAAACTTTTTACTACACGCAAACTACTGGGAACCTATTTGTTAAAATACTGTTTAAACTACACTTCTCATTTTTATATATCTAGAATTATAGATATATTTGAGGTATGAATGTAAAATTAGCCACAGAAATAGGTAAATGCTTATCTAACCAAACCAGAGTTCAAATTATGGAATGGTTAAAAAAACCTGAAGCTAATTTTCCACCTCACGAAACCTTAAAACATTTTAATGACGGGGTTTGTGTAACTTATATTCAAGAAAAATCTGGATTATCTCAATCTACAATATCTACCTATTTAACAAATATGGAAAAATGTGGGTTGTTAATACTTACCAAGCACGGTAAATGGGCTTATTTTAAGCGTAATGAAAAAACTGTTAAAGAGTATACTAACTTTATTAGTTAGTATTTTTTTACTTTATCATATAGACATATATAGATATAACAATATATAAAATGAAATTAACAATAGATATATTAGGTTGGTCAGGATCTGTATTAATTATTTTAGCTTATGCACTTACCCTTATAGAAAATGTAAAGTATTTAGACTACGGTAAGTATCTTAATTTAATAGGCGGACTTTTTATTGCTTTAAACTGTTACTATTACAATGCAAATCCGCCATTTGTAACTAATTTATTATGGAGTATAATAGCCACACTAACAATTTATAAAAAACGAAAAAGCAATACACACAGACAAAAAAGAAATGTGTAATTATAAATATATTGATATGAAAATTCTAATTATTGGTGGTAACGGAACAATTGGTAAAAAAGTAACAGCACACTTTAAAAATGAAGCAGAGGTACTTGTTGCTGGTAGAACAAGTGGTGATATAACTGTTGATATTGCCAATAGCAACTCTATAAAAGAAATGTTTGCTAAAATAGGAAAACTAGATGCTATAATATCTATTGCAGGTGAAGCCAAATGGGATACATTTAATAACTTAACCGAAGAGGATTACCATATTGGACTTAATAGCAAACTAATGGGACAAGTAAACCTTGTACGTATAGGTAAAAGCTATTTAAATAAAAATGGCTCTATTACCTTAACTACAGGTATTTTAGCAGATGATCCTGTAGCTAAAACAACCAGTGCAGCTATGGTTAACGGAGCTATACATAGCTTTGTTATGGCTGTAGCATTAGAAATAGAGAACGGAATAAGAGTTAATGCCGTGTCTGCTAATGTTGTAGAAGACGCTTATGAAAAGTACAAAGATTTTTTTCCTGGTAATATGCCAATATCTATGAACAAGTTAGTTGGTGCTTATGTTAGGAGCGTAAAAGGAAAACGTAATGGTGAAATTATAAGACTTTATAATTAAGGTTAAAAAAAGACAAAAAAAGATATAAAACTCAAGGCTTTTATTACTTTTGTACCTCCTTAATATGGGACAGTAAAAAACACAAACCATTACATTATGAAAAAATTACTATTACTTTTTGCTATTTTTAGCTTAGTTAGTTGTGCAGAGTTACAACAAGTAGTTAATCAATTACCACAAAGCGGAGCTGTATTAAGCAACCAAGAAATTGCAAATGGCTTAACCGCAGCACTTAACCAAGGTGTACAAAAACAAGTTAGCAAGCTTACTCTTAAAGATGGCTACTATAAAAATGAACTTGTAAAAATATTACTACCAGAAGAATTACAAAAAGTAGATAACACTTTACGTAAAATTGGGTTAGGTAATTTAGCAGACGAAGGTTTAAAAGCTATTAACAGAGCTGCAGAAGATGCTGTTGGTGAGGCTACTCCTATTTTTGTAAATGCGATAACAAATATGAGCTTTACAGATGCTAAAAATATATTAATTGGTTCTGATAATGCTGCCACACAATATTTAACTGCAAATACAGAAACGGCATTATACAATAAATTTAACCCTGTAATTAAAAGCTCTTTTTCTAAAGTTGGTGCAGATAAAATTTGGACACAATTAATTACTAAATACAACAACATACCATTGGTACAACCTGTAAATCCAGATTTAACAGACTATGTTACACAACAAGCTTTAGAAGGTGTATTTACAATGATTGCTGTTGAAGAAAAAGAAATAAGAAACAAAGTGTCTTCTAGGTCTACAGATCTTCTTAAAAAAGTATTTGCCCTACAAGATTAAAAATATTACTAATTTTTTTTACTCTTTTACAATAATCTAAAAATAAGGACGTTATCTAAATATGAAACGCGTTATCTAACTTATTATTAATGTTTAGTTAACCGTGGATATTACAAAATTTTCGATTTTTGTAAAAAAATTGAGTTAGTATTTTTTTGAGTTAGTTAGTTTAAAACCGGTGGGAGCACCGGTTTTTGTTTTTTATAGCATTTTGTATTTAAAATGATGCTATATATTTTATAACTTTTTCATTAAAAACGTCTGGTTGCTCTACATTTACTACGTGTCCGCAGTCTTCAATTACTACCAGTTCCGATGACTTATGCTGTTGTACTACTTTTTTTATTGATGGTAAAAACATATAATCTTCTTGCCCCATAATGTATAACGCAGGTATTTTTATATCTTTTGTTCTAAAAAAACGCAACAACGGATTTATGTCTGCCGTAAGCTTAAACCAACGTATAAATTCTTTTTGGTATAATTTCTTAGCTTCACGTACAAAAAGAGATCTAGACTCTTTATGGTTCTTATTAGGCATTATTACAAACGCAAAAAACTTGTACAACCATAAATAAGGAACAACAGATTTAAAAATGGTTCCTAAACGCATTAATACTTGCGATCTAAAGTTTAATTTTAGTATTGCACCTCCCAATACCATACTCTCTACCTTTTCTGGATAGTTTTCTGCTAAGTTTCTAATTAAAATTGTACCTAATGATATACCTATAAAGTGCGATTTTTCAACTTTTTCAAACTCTAGTACCTGTACAATATCTTCAGTTAAAAAATTAAAGGTGTACTTTTTATCATACACATCTTTAAAACTGTGTTTAGAACCACCGTGACCTCTAAGGTCTATAAGTAGTATATTAAACTCACTCCTAAATGCTCTTACTTGTTTAAACCAGATAGAAGAACTACCTCCTGCTCCGTGAATAAACGTAACCCATTTCTCAGAAGTTTTGTGTCTATAAGTTGTATAATTAAGCAATATATTTTTGTATTGATTGATGATGCTTTAAGCACGTAAAAATAGGAATTTTATATGTTGATTGTATCACAATGTTAGGATTTTCAGAAATTAAAGTTAAAAAAAAGATAAATAACCTATTTATTAGCTGTATACCCCTTTTCCAGTGAACCAAAACCCCTAATTGAAACGTATCTTTGTAAAGAACAAAACATTAGCTATGAAAAATCAATATTGCAAAGTAGGCACAACTACTCCTTTAACTAACGAAGAAAATATGGTTTCTCTTCTAGAACGCAGATACAATTCTTTTGTAGAAATGGCTGCTCAGATAGGAAATAGTAACACTAAGTTGGCAGAGTTTTTACAAGTAAAGGCTGTTAAAACAAGGAGAACTTTAGAGAAATTAGTTTAATTTTTCTAACTCTACTTTCATTTGCTGTTGTAACTCTAGAGCTTTTTTTGCAGCGCTATCGGCAAAATTTAAATCGGCGCCAGCATAAATTATACCTCTAGATGAGTTTATTAATAAACCTACATTAGAACTCATCCCATAAGTACAAACATCAGCAAGGTTACCTCCTTGTGCCCCTACTCCTGGTACTAACAAAAAACTGTCAGGTATTATTTGTCTAATTTCAGATAAATATTCTGCTTTAGTTGCCCCAACAACATACATTAAGTTTTTAGCCCCTTTATATGTTTTAGAGGTCTCTAATACTTGTTTATATAACTCTTTACCATCTACAAGCTTTGTTTGGTAGTCAAAAGCACCTGCGTTAGATGTTAAAGCTAATAATATTGTATGCTTGTCTGTAAAGGCTAAAAAAGGCTCTACAGAGTCTTTTCCCATATAAGGCGCAATAGTTACCGAGTCAAACCCTAAGTCCTCAAAAAAAGCTTTAGCATACATTGTAGAGGTATTTCCTATGTCTCCACGTTTAGCATCTGCTATAGTAAAAATTTCTGGGTAGTTGGTATTAAGGTATTTTATTGTTTTTTCTAAAGCCATCCAACCTTTTATACCATATGCTTCATAAAAAGCTGTATTTGGTTTGTAGGCAACACATAAATGGTGCGTAGCATCTATAATTTCTTTGTTAAAAGCAAAAATAGGATCTTCTTCTTTTAATAAATGCTGCGGAATTTTAGTTAAGTCTACATCTAAACCTATGCACAAAAAAGATTTTTTTTTATGTATTTGTGCTACTAACTGTTCTGTTGTCATTTTATGTTTTTTTTGACTTTAGTGTATAAAAAAAGATTTTGTAATTGATTTTTTTTGAATCTGAACTTCTTCATTCTTCAATATATCAACGTACAAAATCTCTTCTTTTTATTAGAATTATGTTTTATTAGAAAATTTCAGATGCTTCTTTTAATTTCTCTGTATTTTCTACCAGTCTTAATTCATCTATAATTTTTTGAATATCACCATTTATAATATTCTGCAAATCGTAAAGAGTTAAACCAATTCTGTGGTCTGTAACCCTACCTTGTGGATAGTTGTAAGTTCTAATTTTTGCAGAACGGTCTCCACTACTCACCTGTGAATTACGTTTAGCCGCATCCTCTTCTTGCTTTTTAGCCAATTCTAAATCATACAATCTAGAACGTAATACTCTAAATGCTTTTTCTTTGTTTTTGTGCTGTGATTTTTGATCTTGACACTGCGCAACTAAACCTGTTGGCACGTGAGTTAAACGTACTGCAGAATAAGTTGTGTTTACAGACTGCCCACCTGGTCCAGAAGAACAAAAGAAATCTATACGAACATCTTTAGGATCTATTTGCACATCAAAATCTTCAGCTTCTGGTAGTACCATTACTGTTGCTGCACTTGTATGCACTCTACCTTGAGTTTCTGTTTGTGGCACACGTTGTACACGGTGTACACCAGCTTCAAACTTTAATGTACCGTAAACCTCATCACCTGTAACTTCAAACTGAATTTCTTTATAACCACCACTGGTACCATCACTTAAATCTATAACATTGGTTTTCCAACCTTTAGACTCACAATACTTAGTGTACATTCTAAACAAATCACCTGCAAAAATACTAGCTTCATCTCCACCAGTACCTGCTCTTACCTCTACCACAACATTTTTAGAATCTTCTGGATCTTTTGGTATAAGCAATAGTTTAATTTCTTCTTCTAACGGAGGTAAACCTGCTTTAGCTTCTTCAAGCTGCATTTTGGCCATTTCTACCATTTCAGCATCACTTCCGTCTGCTATAATTTCGTTAGCTTCTTCTATATTGTTTGTGTACTCAAGATAAACATCTCTTTTGTCACATAACTTCTTAAGATCTTTGTATTCTCTGTTGAGCTCTACATAGCGTTTTTGATCTGATATAATATCTGGTTGGATAATTAAATCCGAAACCTCATCAAAACGTTGTTTTACTATATTTAATTTGTCAATCATAATCCGTGCTTCGCTTGGACTGCGAATTTACGATATTTTTAAAGATTTATAAACAACAAAACAGTGTTGACAATAAAAAAGAGCTTTTTACTACTTCATATTTACAAAAGTAGCACCCAAACTAACTATAAAAGAGTCTAGTCCGTTGTCTCTATTATACATTGTACCTCTTACATCTACAGCTTTTAAACCAAAACCAAAAACCTTCTGTTTTGCAAAAATATCTTTGTAACGCAATCCGGCACCGTATTGGTGAGATACAAACTTACTTAAGTCATAATCTGATGTGTAATAATCTAAAGTAGATACAGCTGCTTCTTTTTCATAAAAATAATCTGCGGCCGTTTGGTTGTAAAATCTATATGTAGGATATAATGTAAAGGCATTATTTAACTTTATAGGCAACTCTATACTTGCTGTATTAGAGCTTACTCCCCAATCATCTGTATAAAAACGATAGTAAGTACGTACTATTAATGCATCATTTACATAATAATTTAAACGACCTCCTATTGGAATTTTAACTCTATTGTCTGGTAAAATTTCTACATCATCAGCTAATTGAAAATCATCTATAAAAAAATTATTTACATCTCCAAAATACACCCGTTGAAAAGGTGTACTTAATAATCCGCTTTGTACAATAACATCTGCAAATAAAGAGCCTTGCACTTTTTTACCTAGTATTTGAGATAAACCTAAAGAAACAGAATAGGTATTTCTGTTTTTATCTGTAAATGCTGTAAAATTAGGGTTGTATGTACCTGTGCCTGTTATTCTATTATCAAAAAAACCAGTTCTTAATTCCGTTGGATATTGAGGTTTCCAAGTATCTAAATATACTTGTCCAGAGAATGATAATTCTGTATTTTTTTCGTTGAATAAATATGCATAACTAACTCCTAAACCTAAAGAACTATAATCATACTCCTTGGCAGCGTAAAAGTTTGCGCCTACAATTTGGTTTCGGTCTTTAGAACTATGCTCATAACCTGCTTTAATGTGCACTAATTTATCACTTTTAGATGCACCAGATGATGCGCTAAAAGGACTTGCTTTTTTTGTTACATCGCCATCAAAAGGGTTTACGTTACTAGAGGAAGCAGACGTATACGCAGATATACCAACATCTACAGTAAGTACGTCATCATTGTTTAGAGGCATTTTTACAACAATTGTAGATGTTACGTCTGTTAATTCTTGTGTACCTTCGCCACCACTTACAGCTGCATTATCACCGTCTTGGTCATAATAACTAAAAAGTAAATCTACTTCTGTCTCTTCTAAAACACGCTTAGTATAAGTAGCTTCTTCTGTTTCTTGCGCATAAAAAACAACAGAAAACAACATAGCTAATAGTATAAAAACCTTTTGCATTACTTTAATTTTTATTAGTTACAGCCACAGCCACCACCGGTTTTACCGCCATTTGCCCCTGAAGCAGACTCCCTGTAAACCTGAAAATTAGTTTCGTAACGTTCTATGTTTTTTGCCGCCAAGGTCATTTCTTCATCATTAAGATATACCTTATCATACCCTTTTACGGTAACGCAAGATGTTGCAGAAAGTGCTAAACAAAAAAGAATGAATAATTTTTTCATACTTTAAATTTAATAATTATTCTGAAAAGCAATGCCTTTACTTTTATGTATTTGGTTTTTCTGGTCTACAATTATGACTTCTACACCTTTTAGTTGCTCTATTACAGATAAGCCAGTTTCTACTCCCATTACAAATATTGATGTTGCAAGTGCGTCACACAGTTCTGCTTTTTTAGCAAAAATAGAAACACTTTTTACGCCCTTAGAAGGCCAACCGGTTCTAGGATCTATAATATGCGAGTACTTTTCTCCTTTAAAAATGATATATTTTTCATAATTACCAGATGTTGCCACAGATGACTCTACAATTGGTAACCAAGAAAATATTTTATCTGCATCTAACGGATTACTAATACCTACCAACCATTTTTTACCACTAACTTGCGTTCCCCAAGTTGTTAAATCTCCAGATGCGTTAATTATACCACCAACAACACCTTTGCCAATCATTAGCTCTTTTACTTTATCTGCTGCAAAGCCTTTACCTATAGCTCCAAAGCCTATTTTCATTCCTTTTTTTGATAAAAAAATGGTTTGCTTTTCTTTATCTAAAATAATATTTTGGTAGCCTACATTTGCAATTGAGTTTGCAACCTGAGAGTCTGTAGGCAAATACTCCATATTTATATTAAATTTCCAAACATTGTCTAAGGCCGCATATGTAATATCAAAAGCGCCATCTGTTACCTTAGATATTTGTATAGCGCGCTCTACCAAACCAAAAAGCTCTGGTGCCACTTTAACAGGAGCAATACCTGCATTTTTATTTACTTGTGTGGTTTGGGAATTTACATCCCAAGAGGAAATAATTTTTTCTACTCTTTTTACCTCTGCAATACATTCATCTATATATGCATTTGCTGTAGCTGTTTCTTTTGCTACTATGGTAAAATCAAATCTATTGCCCATTAATTTTACAGTTCTGTGGGCAGTAATATGCTTTTCTTGTGCAACTGTAAGCATAAAGAAAAAACAAAACAGGGGGAATACTAATTTTTTCACTTAACAAAAGTAGTCAAATGCGCTATATATTTTAATGGAGAAACGTTTTTATATCCCGTTTTACCTAAAATATTTTTATCTGCATCTAAAAGTAGTACTAACGGGAAAAAACCTTGTTGGTTATAGGTGTCTGCTAATTCTTTGTTGGCTAATTCTACATCTTTAGCTAATCTATTTTTCTTTTTTCTAGGAAAATCTGCTCTGTAAAGAACTAGATGTTCTTCTGCATATTTTTTAAATTCTGATGATTTCCAAATTTCAGCATCTAACTTTATACAAGGCGCGCACCAGTCTGAACCCGAGAAAACTAATAATACTTGCTTCTGCTCTTCTTTTGCTTTTTTTACTGCATCAGAAAAACTAGTACTCCATTCTTGTGCTGTTATTATTCCAGAAAACAATAAGCTAAAGACTAATATTAAATTTTTCATATCAATTTAAAAACAATAATATTGCCAAACTACTCAAATACACGTAGCATAGTACCAGTAAGTGCTATTTGGTACACTTTTAATGGTTTTGCCGCTTTGCTATCTACTTGGTTTAAAGGCTCACCAGTTTGACTAAATCTAGAGCCGTGAACGTCACAATAAAAAATACCACCATCTACATCTGCAAAACGTACTTGGTCATAATTTTCGTGACTACAAATTTGAGTAGCAGCTACAAACTCACCTTCTAAATTTTTAACCACAACAACATCATTCTTCAAAATAAAACCTCCATTGTTTTGTAAATTAGAAGCTTCACTAGACTCCAAATCTATTGTAAAATCTACATTAGTAGGTACTTCTTTCTTATCTCCTTCTTCACTGTCGCTATCACTAGAACACCCTCCTAAACAAGGAAAAGTTAAAGCAAAAGCTGCTCCTGCTCCTAAGGTTCTTAAAAACTGTTTTCTTTCCATAATTAGTTGTTTTATAAATACAACGATTAAAAGGTGAAAATTGTTGTTAGTTAGTACTCAAAAGTTCCATACTCACTAGTAATAGTCAATTTTTTAGTTGCACTAGCCTCTACTTTACCAACTATTTTAGCATCTACACCAAAACTTTTAGAAATAGCAATTAAGTCTTCTGCTACTGCAGGGTTTACGTACAACTCCATACGGTGACCACAGTTAAAAACTTGGTACATTTCTTTCCAATCTGTTTTAGACTGTTCTTGTATTAATTTAAATAAAGGTGGCACAGGAAAAAGGTTGTCTTTTACAATGTGTAAATTATCTACAAAGTGTAAAATTTTTGTTTGTGCTCCTCCACTACAATGCACCATACCATGTATGTCTGCTGCATTATACTTTTCTAATATTTTTTTAATAATAGGTGCATACGTTCTAGTTGGTGACAACACCAATTTACCTGCATCTATTGGAGAGTTTTCTACAGCATCTGTTAATTTAACAGCGCCAGAATATACCAAATCTTCAGGTACAGCAGCATCAAAACTCTCTGGGTATTTTTCTGCTAAGTATTTAGAAAACACATCGTGTCTTGCAGAGGTAAGTCCGTTACTTCCCATACCACCATTATACTCGGTTTCATATGTTGCTTGTCCAAAAGACTCTAAACCTACAATAACATCGCCATCTTTAATGTTAGCATTATCTATAACATCTTTTTTATTAAGCCTTGCTGTTACAGTAGAGTCTACAATTATTGTACGTACCAAATCACCTACATCTGCCGTTTCACCACCTGTAGAATGTATTACTATTCCGTGATTTTTTAAATCTTCAATAAGTTCTTCTGTACCATTTATAATAGCAGACAAAACTTCTCCTGGAATTAAATTTTTATTTCTTCCTATGGTAGAAGATAACATTATATTATCTGTTGCTCCAACACATATAAGGTCATCAATATTCATAATTAAAGCATCTTGTGCTATGCCTTTCCAAACAGAAATATCTCCTGTTTCTTTCCAATACATATATGCTAAAGACGATTTTGTACCTGCACCATCTGCGTGCATTACCAAGCAGTGATCTTTATCGCCAGTTAAGTAATCTGGAACAATTTTACAAAACGCTTTAGGAAAAAGACCTTTATCTATATTCTTAATTGCATTATGTACATCTTCTTTAGATGCAGAAACTCCTCTTTGGTTATATCTTTCGCTATTAGATGAACTCATACTTTTTTGCTTTGACGCAAAAATAATGTAATCCATAAAATTAGCAGCAATAAACTTTGGTAGATATCAACAAAGATAGTTTATAACCTTAAAAAGTTAAACAACTACTTGCTTGTTAGCGGCTTTTAAATTCTTTTTGGCCGTTCTATTTTTTAAAATACCATTTGCAATTACTGTTATTAAAATAATAAATGCTCCTAAATAAAACATAGGGTCCATTTTTTCACTATCTCCAAAAATTATAAACGCCAATAAAATACCGTAAACAGGCTCTAGGTTTGTAGTTAGCATTACAGTGTACGGACTTAAAAATTTCATTATTTTAACCGATGCAATAAATGCGTAAGCTGTACAAAATGATGCAAGTATTAGAATGTAAATCCAATCTGATGTTGATAGTTTAAAACTTACTTGTTCTAAATTACCTTGAAAAAGCATATAAATTGATAAAAACACTACACCTGCTCCAAGTTCATAAAAAGAAATAATTGAAGGTTTGTGCTCTTTAATAAGCTTACCATTCATTAAAGAAAAAACTGTGGCTAAAAATGCAGAAATTAATGCCAGTATAATACCTTCTTTATATGATGCATCAATATTAAATATTAAGCCTAAACCTCCAATAACCACAAGTCCAAAAACAATCTCATACCAAATAACTTTACGTTTATACCAAATTGGTTCTAAAATAGCTGCAAAAAATGCCCCAGAAGAAATTGTTGCTAATGTTACTGATACATTAGAGACTTTTATAGAGGAAAAAAAAGTTACCCAATGCAAGGCTATTATTACACCAGTACCAAGCAGTAACAATAATGTTTTGCGACTAACTTTTAATCTGTTTTTACGTACCAATATAAATAGCAGCACAAAAATAGCTGCAAAAAACATACGATACCAAACTAATGGTAGCGCGCCTATAGTTATTAATTTACCTAATACAGCTGTAAAGCCCCAAACAAACACAATAAAGTGTAAGTGTAGATAGTTTTTAAATTTATCGCTTAGCATTTTTTAACAAGAATAAGCCAATGATTGCAAATATTGCATTAGGTATTATGATAGCTATTAAGGGTGACAAACCTGCTTTTTCTGCAAGAATAGCAAAAACTCTATCAAAAAATATGTAAACAAAGGCAATTACAATTCCAAATGCTAAATTTAGCCCCATACCCCCTCTACGCTTTATTGAAGAAACAGATACTGCTATTAGAGTTAGTATAAAAGCACTTACAGGTAATGCCCAACGCTTATACTTAGCCATTACATATGTATTTATGTTTGATGCTCCTTTTTTACGCTGATCTTCAATAAACTCGTTTAGCTCAAAAATATTTTTAGTTTCAGCTACGTAACTAACAGGAGTTAAATCATCTATTTTAAAATTAAAAATAGTATCTAGTCTACTCTGCTTTTCAACCACTTCTATATCTTCTTTTAATACTCTAGATGTAAAACCTGTTAATCTATAAACAGTGTCTTTTGGTATCCATCTAATACTAGAAGCTGTAAGCTTATATGCTAATTTATCATCATCATTAAAATGTTCTAACACAAAATTGCTCCCTAACTGTCTGTTTGGGTCAAAATTACTAATGTAAAGAAATTCGTTTTCGTTTAATTGATTATAAATATTACTGGTCTCCTGAAACTTTTTACCTTTTTTTAAGTACTTAAATATAAACTCATGATAATCTAAACTGGCTTTGGGGACAATAAACATTGCCATTACAAACATTAGTACAGCAATAATGGTAGCACCCATAAAATAAGGCCTTAAAAACCTACCAAAAGAAACTCCTGAGCTTAATATTGCGACAATTTCTGTATTTGAGGCGAGTTTAGATGTAAAAAAGATGATAGATAAAAACAAAAATATAGGAAATAATAAGCTACCTATATAAATAATAAAGTTCATATAATACTTTAAAATCTCTATAGTTGGTGCCTCATTACGTACCATTTTAGCTATTTTTTCTGCCAAATCTAGCATTACACCTATTGGTACAAATAACAGTAGCATTACCGCAAAGGTAAGCAGGTAACGTTTTAATATGTATTTATCTAATATACTCAACTATTACAATCTTTTATCCATTTGTTTTACCATCATATTTTTCCATTCGGTAAAATCTCCGGCAATAATATGCTTTCTAGCTTCACGAGTCAACCATAAATAAAAACCTAAATTATGTATGGTAGCAATTTGCTTACCTAAATACTCATTAGCAGCAAATAAATGACGTAAATAAGCTTTAGTATACTCTGTGTCTACAAATGTAATTCCCATTTCATCAATAGGAGAAAAATCTGCTTCCCACTTTTTATTTTTAATATTAATAGTACCGTGTGCTGTAAATAACATACCGTTACGCGCATTACGCGTTGGCATTACACAGTCAAACATATCTACACCTAAAGCAATATTCTCTAAAATATTAATTGGTGTACCAACACCCATTAAATATCTTGGTTTTTCTTCTGGTAAAATATCGCAAACAACCTCTGTCATTGCATACATTTCTTCTGCTGGTTCACCTACAGACAAGCCGCCAATAGCATTACCTTCTGCACCTGCGTTTGCAATATACTCTGCAGATTGTTTACGTAAATCCTTATACGTAGAACCTTGTACAATAGGAAAAAATGTTTGTTCGTATCCGTATTTAAAAGGTAATTTTTCTAAGTGATTCATACAACGGTCTAACCAACGGTGCGTCATATGCATAGAGCGCTTTGCATAATTATAATCGCAAGGGTAAGGTGTACACTCATCAAAAGCCATAATAATATCTGCGCCAATGGTACGCTGAATTTCCATTACGTTTTCTGGAGTAAAAAAGTGGTAAGAACCATCTATATGAGATTTAAACTTAACACCTTCTTCTTTTATTTTTCTATTAGCAGATAAAGAATAAACTTGGTAACCACCACTATCTGTTAAAATATTACGATCCCAACCCATAAACTTGTGCAAACCACCAGCAGCTTCAAGTATATCTAATTTAGGACGCAAATACAAATGGTATGTATTTCCTAAAATAATATCTGGATTTATTTCTTCTTTTAATTCTCTCTGATGAACCCCTTTAACAGAAGCTACTGTACCAACTGGCATAAAAATAGGTGTTTCTATAACACCGTGATCTGTTACCATTGTAGCTGCACGTGCTTTACTCTGCGGGTCTTTTTTTTCTAATGTAAATTTCAAAAACTATAGTATTTATAACCGCAAATATAATCAACTCATCTACAAAAAATTGCCAACAAAAAAATAAAGTTCTGTATTAATTATAAAGTAGTTAATAAATTATAATAACTAGCCTTGTACACGCAAAAGATAGAGCTTATTTTTACACGCGAATTAACACAACATATAAAATGCCAAGACTGGAAGAATTACAAGATTTGACCACGCAAGTGAGAAGGGATATTTTAAGAATGGTGCACAAAGTAAACTCTGGCCACCCAGGTGGTTCTTTAGGTTGTGCAGAATTTTTTGTAGCCCTGTACAATGAATTAATGGAACTAAACGAAGGATTTGACATGGATGGTAAAGGTGAAGACCTTTTCTTTTTATCTAACGGTCATATTTCTCCTGTTTACTATAGTGTATTAGCACGTAGCGGGTATTTTCCTGTAGACGAGCTTAACACTTTTAGACTAATTAATTCTAGACTACAAGGACACCCAACTACACATGAAGGTTTACCTGGTGTGCGTATAGCATCTGGATCATTAGGACAAGGAATGTCTGTAGCTATTGGTGCAGCACTTGCTAAAAAACTAAACAAAGACAGCAACATTGTGTATAGTTTACACGGTGATGGTGAGTTACAAGAAGGTCAAAATTGGGAAGCTATGATGTATGCTTCTGCCAATAAAGTTGATAATTTAATTTCTACTATAGATTTAAATGGTCAACAAATTGATGGTTCTACTGACACTGTATTAAATATGGGTAGCATTAGAGCTAAATTTGAAGCTTTTGGATGGGATGTTTTAGATGTTAAAGAAGGTAACAACCTTGAAGCTGTAATAGCTGGTCTTAAAAAGGCGAAGTCTATGACAGGTAATGGCAAACCAATTTGTGTTTTATTACACACAGTTATGGGTAATGGTGTAGATTTTATGATGCACACACACGCATGGCATGGTAAAGCTCCTAGTGATGAACAACTAGAGACTGCACTAGCACAAAATCCTGAAACTTTAGGAGACTACTAATAAAAATTAAATCTACCTTCTCTTACACAGAGAAAAATCATAAAGGATATGAAAAAATACATAGATCAAGGAAAAAACGATACTAGAAGTGGTTTTGGTGCAGGTTTAGCAGAATTAGGAAGAACAAATCCTAATGTTGTTGCATTATGTGCAGATTTAATTGGTTCTCTTAAAATGGATAAATTTATAGAAGAAAATCCAGAGAGATTCTTTCAAATAGGTATTGCTGAAGCTAATATGATGGGTATTGCTGCAGGTTTAACTATTGGAGGTAAAATACCTTTTACAGGTACTTTTGCAAACTTTTCTACAGGAAGAGTTTATGACCAAATACGCCAATCTATAGCTTATTCTGGTAAAAATGTAAAAGTTTGTGCTTCTCACGCTGGTGTTACTCTAGGTGAAGATGGTGCTACACACCAAATATTAGAAGACATAGGATTAATGAAAATGTTACCAGGAATGGTAGTTATTAACCCTTGTGATTATAACCAAACAAAAGCAGCAACCATTGCAATTGCAGAATATGAAGGCCCAGTTTATTTACGTTTTGGAAGACCAAAAGTAGCTAACTTTACTCCTGTAGATCAAAAATTTGAAATAGGTAAAGCTTTACACTTAACAGAAGGTACAGATGTTACTATTGTTGCTACAGGCCACTTAGTTTGGGAAGCTCTAGTAGCTGCCGAAAACTTAGAAAGCCAAGGTATTTCTGCAGAAGTTATAAATATGCACACAATAAAACCTTTAGATGCTAACGCAATTATTAACTCTGTTAAAAAAACAGGTTGTATTGTAACTGCAGAAGAACATAATGTTTTAGGTGGTTTAGGAGAAAGTGTTGCTCGTGTTTTAGCAACTAGCCAACCAACTCCGCAAGAATTTATTGGTACTAACGATACTTTTGGAGAAAGTGGTACTCCTGCACAATTAATGGAAAAATACGGTTTAGACAATAAAGCTATAGAAAAAGCCGTTTTAAAAGTTATAGAACGCAAGTAAGGAAATGGTATCGTTTTTGATACTTAACTTACATATTAATTAATAACATATTGAGAGTGATTGTTTTTTTACAGTCGCTCTCTTTTTGTTTAAAACACTTTTAAAATGAAAAAAACACTTTTAGTAATTACAATGGCTTTGGCAAGTTTAACAACTTTTGCCCAAACTGATGCAAGTTTTGGTATTAAAGGAGGTTTAAACTATGGTGGTAACGGAGATTATTATGACTCTGCAAAAGATGCATATAATGATCCTGACAAAAATGTAGGTTTTCACTTTGGTATTTTTGCACAAACTGGTGGCAACTTGTATTTAAGACCAGAATTAGTGTACACATCTTTAAAATCTGGGTATGCTGAAGATTTTAAAATGCAAAAACTAGATTTACCAGTTTTAGTTGGAGCAAAAGTTATTGGCCCTGTAAACGTATTTGCAGGTCCTGCTTTCCAGTATATTTTAGATACAGATTATGATGGTATAACTATTGGCGATGTAGATAACGACTTTACCGTAGGTCTTAACGTAGGCGTAGGTGTTAACCTAGGTAATTTAGGAGTTGACGTAAGGTATGAAAGAGGATTTAGTGATAATGAAGTTTCTATACTAAACTCCAACAACTTAATTAATGGAGGAGACAGAATAGACACCAGACCAGATCAACTCATATTAAGTTTATCTTTAAAACTATAACAGTATTTTATTTTAAAGAACTTAATTAAAATTATAAAAGCCCTAGAAATTAATTTCTAGGGCTTTTTAATTTTACTATACTAAATAGTGTTAATACTGTTAGTTATTTGGATCCAAATAGTTTGGCACACCATCACCATCAGTATCTGGGTAAGGTAAAATAATATTACCATCTTCATCACTAATTTCATCTCTAGTTAATATACCATCATTATCATCATCTGTATCTAAATAATCTGGTACAGTCGCTATTGATGTTGAACTGTTTTCTGATTTTAAATCTGTATTATCATCAAACAAATAACCATTTCCATTTAAATCTTCTAAATGAGTTGGTACACCATCATTATCATGATCTGCTTCATTTACTGCCATCAAATCAATTTTAAAAATCATAGGACTATAACTTGGTATATTTCCGTTTGGACCATTACCACTATAATAACCTAAGGCAGATGGAAATATAATAAGTCCAACACCATAATCTACAATTTCAAAAGTACCGTCTGCATTAACAACTGGATCCCCTCCTGCTTTTAAGTATTGCATTATTTCAGAAAACCCTCTAGCACTTTTTTGCAAAGAACCAAACGAAAGTGATCCAGGTGCTTTCAATCCTGCTGCATCAAACCATGTAGGAGAAGCTGAAGAAGCTCCAAAAACAGTATCATCCAATAACAAACCTTCATAACGGACATATACAGAATCTACACTAGTTGATTTAACCCCTAATCCTTGTCTTGCAACTAAATAGTAATATGTATGCTCTACCTCTTTACCAGAAGACAAACCTATTTCCTCAGAACGCACGGTTACCGTTTCAGTCTCCATCATATCTATCAACGGAGTTTTATCTGCATTGTCACCTTCAATTTTACCTAAAACAATTTTATAGTCAAAATCTGCTGGTGGACTTTGAAATTCTTCATAATTGTAAAAATGGGTCTCTAAGTATTCAACTATTGAGTCTTTATCTTGGTCTACTGTTTCACTCAAAGCCTTTGGTGGCTCAATCGTCACCCCATTATCATCGCTATTACAAGCCCAAAGTATTACGACAAGTAACGCAACTAAAAATATGTTCTTAAATTTCATCTATTCTAATTTATGAGTCGCAAGATACAATTTTCCCCTATTTTTGCAGAAGTAGTTAACAAAGAATTTAGAGTTAATATGAGGATAGACAAATATTTATGGTGCACACGCTATTTTAAAACAAGAAATATTGCTACTGAGGCCTGTAAAAAAGGACATATTAAAGTAAATGATAAAGTAGTTAAACCGTCTAGAGATGTTTTTCCTATGGATAAAATAACAGTACGCAAAAACCAAATTAATTACCAGTTTACTATTTTAGATGTGCCGCCAAACAGAGTTGGAGCAAAATTAGTAGATATGTACCGAAAAGATACTACACCTAAAGAAGCTTTTGAGCACTCTGACTTACTAAAATACTCTAAGGATTATTACAGAAAAAAGGGAACTGGAAGACCTACCAAAAAAGACCGTAGAGAAATAGACGATTATACAACCACAAATTCTACAGAAGAAGAATAACACTTAAAAAGTGTTTACTATCTTTGACTATATAAAACTAGAGCACAAATGCAGAACAAAATATTATCTCACAACCAAATTCAGCATAAAATAAAGCGTATAGCTTACCAAATATACGAAGCTAATGTTGAAGAGACAGAGATTATAATTGCCGGTATAGAAGGTGGCGGGCTCAAATTTGCAAAAAAACTTAGTGCTGTTTTAGAAGATATTACAACTGCAAAAATTACGCTTTGCACTGTAAAAATGAACAAAAAAAACCCATTAGAAAGTGGTGTCACTACATCTATCACAAAAGAAGAATACACAAACAAATCTGTTGTTTTAATAGATGATGTACTAAACTCTGGAACCACATTAATTTATGGTGTTTTTCATTTTTTAAAAGTACCATTACGCCAGCTTAAAACAGGAGTTTTAGTAAATAGAAATCACAAAAAATATCCTGTAAAGGCAGACTACAAAGGAATTTCTTTATCTACATCGTTACAAGAACATATAGAAGTAGAATTTAAAGATAATGATGATGCTGTTTACTTAAACTAGTTTCTCTACAATTTCATCTACTACTTTAAATGCCTCTTTCTGCTGTACTAAAATAGTATGGTGTGCTTTTGTGTAAAAGTAACTACGCTCAAACAAGTGCGTTCCTATAAACTCTGGTAACTCGTTTTCTGGGACATTGGCTATTAACGGTCTTTGTTCTTTTTCTTTTACTAACCTTTTTATTAATTCTGGGATAGGTACGTTAAGATAAAATACATTATTGGTATTACTAGTCATTACGTTAATGTTATCTCCATAACAAGGAGTTCCTCCTCCTGTAGAGAGTACAAAATCTTCTTTTGAGGCAAAAATCTCATTCAAACATACTATTTCTGCTTTCCTAAAAAATATTTCTCCTTTAGCAGTGAAAAGCTCAGAAATAGTCATTTCATATTTTTGTTCTATATAAGAATCTAAATCCAAAAAATTGATTTTCAAACGTTTGGAAAGCTCCTTCCCTATTGTAGATTTTCCACTCCCCATATAACCAATAAGTACTATCTGCATGTATCTTTTTTATACAAAGATGATCTATTTTATATCGAAATAAAAAAAATAGAATAAAATTTAAAAAAGTCCTTGTGAAATTAAATAAAGGTCATATATTTGCACCCGCAAACAGCAATATGCTGCTTCGCTGGAATAATGACCTGGTAGCTCAGTTGGTAGAGCATCTCCCTTTTAAGGAGAGGGTCCTGGGTTCGAGCCCCAGCCCGGTCACAAAAACCGAAAGTTTATACTTTCGGTTTTTTTTATGCTTTATTTTTAATATTATTTATTTTAATTTATTCTTTGTTAAGGGGTTACAAATTTTATTATATTTTAAATGTTTTTATACAAGAAAAACCCTTGCAGAATAAAATAAAGGTTATATATTTGCACCCGCAAACAGCAATACGCTGCTTCGCTGGAATAATGACCTGGTAGCTCAGTTGGTAGAGCATCTCCCTTTTAAGGAGAGGGTCCTGGGTTCGAGCCCCAGCCCGGTCACAAAGAGAAATCTTTACTTTAAACCTTGCAGATTTTTTCTGCAAGGTTTTTTTATTTTATAATAAATTGTTTTTCTACCATTTGCTTCCCAAGATATAACACACCTCTTTTACTCTAAATTTTAAGCTTCTGTTATTTTACTGTAAAAAAAATATTTTCTACTTAAAGTCTTCATTTTTTAAGTTGTTAAATTAATGTCTAGTCCAAATGTTTAAAAAGATAGAACGTATTGTGTGTTGTTCAGTTATTGTCTAGTCCTTATATATATTTTAGTATCAATATATATACATATTTGCATTATTGACTATACATTTTTCATTTTAGAATTGACACAAGTATAGCCTTACCATAACACCTAAAAGTTTTAGAATACAAACAATTGTAAAATGAAATACAAAATAGCTATTATTACTCTATTCTTAATTACAGCAATTAGCTGTAGTACACAAGAAACTGTAGTTCCAAAAAACGACTTTAATTTTGATTGGAATTTTAAACTTGAAGATTCTGTCTCAGGCATTAAAGATAACGATTGGCAAAAAATAAGATTACCACACGATTGGAGTATTTCTAATAAATTTGACTCTATAAAAGGTGAAGGCGCTACAGGTTATTTATTGGGTGGAATTGGATATTATGAGAAAAAATTTACTGCAAATTTAAATAGCAACCAAGTAGCATATATTGTTTTTGACGGTGTGTATAACAATGCAACTATTACATTAAACAACACCAAGTTAGGTTTTCACCCCTATGGTTACTCTCCCTTTTATTATGATATAACTGATGCTCTAAAAGAAAATGGAAAAGAAAATACTATAAACGTAAAAGTAGATAGGACTAGATACGCAGATAGTAGATGGTATACTGGCTCTGGAATATACAGAAATGTGAAGTTTATAACCAAAAACAAGTTACATATTCCTATTTGGGGATCTTTTATTACAACACCTAGCATAACTAGTGAACTAGCTACTGTTAACATACAAACAACTATAAATAACAAATACAACACTACAAAAACAGCAGAGCTAACCACAACTATTTATGACAAAAATGATATAGTTGTAAATACAGATACCAAAAAAATATCTGTAGCTAAAAATGCATTATTAAAAGACATAACTGCTATTACTGTTGATAACCCTAAGTTATGGGATACCAACAACCCTACTCTATATACTGCAATTACTACAATTAAGTTAGATGATGATGTAATTGACACTCAAAAAATAAAATTTGGAATACGTAGTATAAAGTTTGATGCTGATACAGGCTTTTATTTAAACGGAAAAAACAGAAAAATTAAAGGTGTTTGTTTACACCATGATGCTGGGCTTGTTGGTGCGGCTGTACCAAAAGGAGTTTGGAAAAGAAGATTGCAAGCATTAAAAGATATAGGTTGTAATGCTATTAGAATATCTCACAACCCTGCTTCTAATGAGTTTTTAGATTTATGCGATGAAATGGGATTTCTTGTACAAGATGAATTTTTTGATGAATGGGACAACCCAAAGGACAAGAGAAAAAATATGAACGAAAAAAGTGTTGACTATATTACAAGAGGCTATGTAGAACATTTTCAAGAATGGGCAGAAAAAGATTTAAAAAACACAGTTTTATCACACAGAAATCATCCATCAATTTTTCAATGGAGCATAGGAAATGAAATTGAATGGACATATCCAAGAAATGCAGAATCTACAGGCTTTTTTAATAATATGGATTGGAGTGGAAACTATTTTTGGTCACTACCACCTAACGATATTAACACCATAAAAGAAAAATTAAACACCCTACCTAAAGCTAAATATGATATTGGTGAAACAGCCAAAAAGCTAGCAAAATGGACTAAAGAGTTAGATACTACTAGATATGTAATTGCAAACAGCATTTTACCTTCTTCTAGTTATGAGTCTGGTTATGCAGATGCTTTAGATATTATCGGCTTTAGTTACCGTAGAGTAATATATGATTACGGACACAAAAACTATCCTAATTTACCTGTTATGGGAACAGAAAATTTAGGGCAATGGCATGAATGGAAAGCTGTAATGGAAAGACCTTTTATCTCTGGTACATTTTTATGGACAGGTATAGATTATATGGGGGAATCTAACAAAGGCTGGCCAAAAAAAGGTACCTCTAGTGGTCTGTTAGATTTAGCTGGCTTTAAAAAACCATCATACCATATGTTTAATACACTATGGAATAACAAACCAAATATTTACATTACTTCTCAAATTTTAGATAAATCTATTTACAAACTAGATGCCAACAGCAATCCTGTAGAAAAAAAAGAAGGCAAATGGAAAACTGCTTTATGGCAATGGCATAACGTAAATGAACACTGGAACTATAAAGAAAATGAAACTACAGTTGTAGAAGTATACTCTAACTGTGAAGAGGTTGAGCTTTATTTGAATGACAAATCATTAGGAATAAAAAAACTAAGTGATTTTGAAGATCATATATACAAATGGGCTGTTCCTTTTAAAAAAGGTACTTTAAAAGCAGTAGGGTTAAAAGCTGATAAAAAAGTAGAAACCAAAATAATTACAACATCAGAGCCTACTAGAATTAAACTAACTGCAGACAAAGAAGTATTAACAGCAGACGGTTATAGTGTTGCACACATTGTTGCGCAAATTGAAGATAAAGACGGAAACCCTATAAAATCAGAAGACAAGACTATAGATTTTAAAATTATTGGTGATACCAAATTACTTGGTGTAGATAATGGTAGTATAACCAATACACAGTATTTTAAAAATAATAAAATTAAAACCTATAGAGGAAAAGCCCTTTTAATTATTCAGTCTTTAAAAGACAAGACAAACCCAATTACAATTAAAGCAAACTCTGACACAATAAATAGCAACGAAATAAAAATTACTATAGAACCAAACAACAATTAATACTATGAACAGAAATAAAATATTATTATGTGCATTTACTTATTTACTTTTAATTACAGCATGTAAAAACAATACCAACACAAACAATAGCAGTGTTGCAAAGGAATCTAAAACAAAAATTACTCCAGAGCAAATTGATGAATTAGGTATTACAAATCCAGATTCACTAAGCAGTGCTACTAAAAGAGCATTAGAGTGGCCAGCAGATTTGGGTAACAATTGGTTTATACAGTTTTCTAACTTAAAACCTTTAAAAGGAGATTTAGCTTATGAAGAAGGTGTTGTACGTAGAGATCCTAGTGCTATTATTAAAGAAAATGGTAAATATTACGTTTGGTACAGTAAAAGTTTAGGCCCGTCTCAGGGTTTTGGTGGTGATATAGAAAATGAAAAAGTTTTTCCTTGGGATAGGTGTGATATTTGGTACGCTACGTCTGAAGATGGTGAAACTTGGAAAGAAGAAGGTGTTGCTGTAGCAAGAGGTGAAAAAGGTGCTTATGATGATAGATCTGTTTTTACTGTAGAAATAATGAAATATGAAGGCAAATATTATCTATGCTATCAAACTGTAAAATCGCCATACAATGTACGTGTAAAAAACCAAGTTGGCTTGGCTTGGTCAGATTCTCCTAATGGACCATGGACAAAAAGCAAAGAACCTATTCTTAGCCCAGCAGACAACGGTATTTGGAAAGGTGAAGAGCAAGACCGTTTTGCAGTAGAGAAAAAAGGTGACTTTGATAGTCATAAAGTACATGACCCTTGTATTTTACCATACAAAGGTAAATTTTACTTGTATTATAAAGGAGAACAAATGGGCGAAAAAATTACATTTGGCGGTAGACAAATACGCCATGGAGTTGCTATTGCAGACAACCCTTTAGGTCCTTATGTAAAATCGCCATACAACCCAATAAGTAATAGTGGTCATGAAATTTGTGTTTGGCCATATAATGGTGGTATTGCATCATTAATTACTACAGATGGTCCGGAGAAAAACACTATACAATGGGCTCCAGATGGTATTAATTTTGAAATTAAATCTGTTATTCCTGGCGTACCAGCACATGCAATAGGTTTAAACAGATCTGCAGACACAGAAAAAGATCCTACTGAAATTTTACGCTGGGGATTAACTCACATTTACAACAGTGGTGACTACCAAAGTATAATGAGCTTTACCTCTGCTAAAAAAACTTCGCACAAAGCAAAAGGTGTAAAATCTAAATAAGCAATACTATAAACTAAACACTAAAAAGGAACAGTTATACATTGTTCCTTTTTTTATTCTATTTGTAGTTGAATAAATAGTAGTAATTTTACGGTATATAAGTAGATGTCTTATGAGCAAACCTAAAGTAGATTTAAAATCAGAATACAATGTTCCTAATTTAGAAAAAGGATTATTGGTTATAGAAATATTAGCTACAAAAAAAGATGGTTTAACTCTTGCAGAAATTACAGAAGCTCTTGCTTTAACAAAAACTACTGCCTTTAGAGTAGTGAGCACGCTTATTTTTAAAAATTATCTTCAGAAAAACGAGACTACAAAAAAAATAACTTTATCTAGAAAAATGCTTACTCTAGGCATATCTGCAATGAATGAACAGAGCATTGTAGAGATGTCTATAGATGTTATGCGAGCCTTAAGAGACGAGCTAAAAGAATCTGTAATGCTAGGGGTTCTGTTAGACACCAAAGGAACAATTTTAGAACAAGTTTCATCTTCATATCCTGTTAAATTATTTGTAGAACCTGGCACGCAATTTAACCTGCACAGCTCGGTTGGAGGTAAATGTATTTTAGCTTTTTTACCCAAAGAAGAATCAGATAAAATTTTAAAAAAAACAACACTTACTAAGTACACAAAAAACACCATTACATCTAAAAAGGAGTTTAAAGAAACATTAGCATTGGTAAAACAAAATGGTTATGCTATAGATAATGGTGAAGATATACAAGGTATACACTGTATAGGCGCACCAATATTTAATGAGTCTGGTTACCCAGTAGCTGCGCTTTGGATAACAGCTCCACATGGTAGATTACCTCATGAAGATTTTCATAAAAAAGGGCAAATTGTAGCAAAATATGCCTTAGATATTTCTGTAAAACTTGGTTTTATTTCTCAGTAAAAGCAAGCTTTATAATACAATACATAAATTGCACACATAATCTACAAGCCCTTATTTAATAAAGGGTTTACCCCTACACTACTATATTTTAACACATTACACTTAATTTAAGTTTATATAGATAGTTTATATCTTATAAAAAAATGTATATTTGTTTCAAATATGAAACTAGTTTACTATTTGAAACTTAAATAAATGATAGCAACACAATACAAGGGCAATAAAACTTTTGCCATAATTGATAAAAAAATTGAAGAACCTACTGAAGATGAAGTACGTATTAAAGTAGCCTACTCTGGTGTTTGCGGTACCGACGTGCACATTTACCACGGTATGATGGATAAAAGAGTTTCAATACCACAAACAATTGGTCATGAAATGTCTGGCGTTATTGATGCTGTTGGTAAAAATGTAACCGATTACAAAGTAGGGGAAAAAATTGTTGTTAGGCCTTTAGATGACAGAAAAGTTAAAGCTTCTGATAAGGGATTTAACCACATCTGTGAAGATTTAAAATTTATAGGTATAGACAGTCCTGGATCTATGCAACAGTATTGGAATGTTCCCACATTTGTACTTCATAAATTAAAACCAGAAACAGATTTAAAACTAGCTGCTTTAATTGAACCACTATCTGTAGCAACACATGATGTACGTAGAAGCGGACTTATAAAAGGTGAAACTGCTGTTGTTTTAGGAGGTGGACCAATAGGTATGTTGGTTGCTATGGTTGCTAAAGAAGTTGGTGCACAAGTAATAATTTCTGAGGTTAACCCTACCAGAATTAAGATGGCTAAAGACCTAGGTTTTGATGCTGTAAACCCTACTGAGGTTGATTTAGTAGAATACGTTAAAAGCAAAACTGATGATAAAAGAGCAGACGTAGTTTTTGAAGTAGCTGGTGTACAACCTGCTTTAGATATTATGTGTGAGGTTGCTGGTATTAGAGGTAGAATTTTAATGGTTGCTATACACGGAGATAAAAAGCCTGTAGATCTTTTTAAATTTTTCTGGAAAGAACTAAGCTTAATTGGAGCTAGAGTTTACGAAAAAGAAGATTATGAAAAATCTATTGCATTAATAACAGAAAACAAACTGCCTTTTGAGGCAATGATTACAGACGTACAGCCATTAAGTAAAATTCAGGATGTATTTGAAAATATAGATAAAAATCCTTCTGGGATGAAAGTATTAATGGATTGTAGTTTATAATTTAAGAAATAAGAAAATGAGTGTTTTAGATACATTTAAATTAGAAGGTAAAACAGCTTTAGTTACAGGTTGTAAAAGAGGAATTGGTAAAGCAATGGCTATTGGCTTAGCAGAAGCTGGCGCAAACATTATTGGTGTTTCGGCTAGTTTAGAGTTAACGGGCAGTAGCGTGGCTAAAGAAGTAGAAGCTAAAGGCAAAAAGTTTAGCGCATACCAATGCGATTTCTCTGATAGAAAAGCATTATACACATTTATAAATCAGGTAAAAAAAGATCATCCACAAATAGATATTCTAATAAACAATGCTGGTACAATTTTAAGAGCTCCGGCCGCAGAGCATCCAGATGAAATGTGGGATAAAGTAATTGAAGTTAACCAAAATGCACAATTTATACTTACTAGAGAAATTGGTAAAGAAATGGTTGCTAGAGGTAACGGAAAAATTGTTTTTACAGCATCATTATTAACATACCAAGGTGGTATTACAGTTCCTGGCTATGCTGCTAGTAAAGGCGCTATTGGCCAGTTAACTATGGCATTTGCTAATGAATGGGCTGGTAAAGGCGTAAATGTAAACGCCATTGCTCCTGGTTACATTGCCACAGATAACACTGAAGCTTTACGTAATAATCCAGAAAGAGCAGAATCTATTTTAGCAAGGATACCTGCAGGAAGATGGGGTAAACCAGAAGATTTTGCTGGTCCTGTGGTCTTTTTAGCATCTGAAGCTGCAAATTATATGAGTGGTTCTATCGTCTTAGTAGATGGCGGATGGATGGGTAGATAATTAATTTATATAGTATAACAATGCATCATCAAAATATAAAAATAGCAGTTCTTTTTTGTGTCCTTTTAGAGGTGAGTTTACTATTTGGCCAGCAAAAACCTAATATTGTTTTTATACTATCTGATGATGCTGGTTATGCAGATTTTGGTTTTCAAGGTAGTACTGAATTTAAAACTCCAGAACTAGATAAACTTGCTAAAAAGAGTGTAAAATTTACACAAGCTTACGTAAGTGCAGCTGTTTGTGGACCGTCTAGAGCCGGTATGTTAACAGGTCAATACCAACAAAAATTTGGTTTTGAAGAAAATAACGTACCCGGTTATATGAGCTATTCTGGTTTAACAGGTGATAATATGGGGTTGCCTACAAACCAACTTACTATTGCAAATTACTTAAAAAAACAAGGTTATACCACTGCCTTATTTGGAAAATGGCATATGGGTAACGCAGACCGTTTTCACCCTTCAAAACGTGGTTTTGATACATTTTATGGTTTTAGAGGAGGTGCTCGTAGCTACCTACCCTATAACGAAAATAATGTACTAACTAAAAATGAAGACAGATTAGAAAGAGGGTTTGGAAACTTTTTAGAACACAATGGCTATTTAACAGATGAATTGGCTAAAGAAGCAATATCATTCATTAAAAAAAACAAACAAGACCCGTTCTTCATCTATTTATCGTTTAATGCTGTACACACTCCAATGCAGGCAACAAAACAAGATTTAGATAAATTTCCAAATCTTATCGGAAAAAGAAAAACATTAGCTGCAATGACTTTAGCAATGGACAGAGCTGTTGGGACTGTTTTAAATGAGTTAAAAAAGCAAGGATTAGCTAATAATACATTGGTTGTATTTACCAATGATAACGGAGGACCATCAGACTCAAACCAATCTAACAATAATCCGCTTAGTGGCACAAAAGCTAACCATTTGGAAGGTGGTATTAGAGTTCCCTTTTTAATGTCATGGCCTGGTCAGTTAAAGAAAAATACAACATACAACTACCCAATTAGCACCTTAGATCTTTTTCCTACATTTTTAAATGTTGCAAACGGAGAACCATCAAGCTTAAAAAAATTAGACGGTGTAGATCTAATACCTTATCTAAAAGGAGAAGATAAAGAAAGACCGCATAAAGTTCTTTTCTGGAAAAAAGAAAACAGAGGAGCAATTAGGAATATGGATTGGAAACTAATACGATTTCCAGATAGGCCTGCAGAGCTATACAACTTACAAGAAGATGTCTCTGAGACAAACAATTTAGCAACACAATATCCTAAAAAAGTTAAAAAATTATACAAGCAACTATTTGCTTGGGAACTAAGCCTAGAAAGACCTCTTTGGCAATTAAGAAGAGAGTTTGAAGGCCACGCTGCCGAGCGTATGGATGCTTATAAAAAAACGAACACAAAAAAATAACACCAAATACTATGTCATCAACTAAAGAATACAAGTTATTTATTAACGGAGAGTGGGTAAAATCTACATCTGGAGAAACCATAGCCATTGTAAACCCATCTACAGAAGAAGTGGTAGCAAATGTGCAAAACGGAACAGCTGAAGAAGCTTTAGATGCATTAAAAGCTGCAGACAAAGCCCAAAAGGAATGGAAAAAATTACCTGCCCGTTCTAGAGCAGATATGTTATATAAATTGGCAGATGAAATTGATGCAAATACAGAACATTTGGCTCAACTATTAACTAAAGAGCAAGGGAAACTTTTAAAGGTTGCCCGTTTTGAGGTTGCTGTTACTGCTTCATTTATTAGATATGCCTGTGAGGGTGCACGTAGAATTGAAGGTGATATTATCCCTTCTGACAATCCTAATGAACAAATTTGGATTCAAAAAGTTCCTCGTGGTGTTGTTGTTGCAATTACAGCTTGGAATTTTCCTTTGGCTTTGGCTGGCCGTAAACTAGGTCCGGCTTTAGTTGCTGGTAACAGTATTGTTATTAAGCCTACATCAGAAACACCATTAGCAACACTAGAGTTAGGAAACTTAGCAAATAAAGTGGGGATACCTGCTGGTGTTATAAACATTATTACTGGTCCTGGCAGAGCTATGGGCAACGCATTGGTAGAAAGTCCTATTACAAAAATGGTAACAATGACAGGTTCTACACCTGTTGGTCAGCAAATAGCAAAAAATGCAGCCAATAACTTAACTCACGTTCAATTAGAGCTTGGTGGTAAAGCTCCTTTTATAGTTTTTAAAGATGCTGATATTGATGCTGCTGTAGACGCTGCTTTACATTCTAGATTTGATAATTGCGGACAAGTTTGTACCTGTAATGAACGTATGTATTTGCATGAAGATATTTACGATGTTTTTATGGAAAAATTTATAACAAAAACTAAGGCATTAAAAGTTGGTAATCCTATGTTAGAGAATACAGATATGGGTCCTAAAGTAAATGCTGCCGAGTTAAAGCATATGGAGCATTTAGTTGCTGTTAGTGTAAAAGAAGGTGCAACTATAGCTACTGGTGGTAAAAGACCAGAAGGAGCAGAATTTGAAAAAGGATACTGGTTTGAGCCTACTGTTTTAACCAACGTAACACAAGATATGACTATTGTTCATGAAGAATCTTTTGGTCCTATTTTACCTGTTTTAAAGTTTAAAACTTTTGATGAAGTTATTGGCTATGCAAATGACTGTGAATACGGACTTGCTGCAATGGTTTTTACTAATGACATGAATACCATTATGAAATGTAATGATGAACTAGAATATGGAGAAATTTATGTAAATCGTGGTCACGGAGAACAACACCAGGGTTTTCATAATGGTTACAAACTTTCTGGTTCGGGTGGCGAAGATGGTAAATATGGTTTTGAACAGTATATGGAGAAAAAGACTTTTTACATTAAACACAAAGCATAATAGCAACTTTATATATTTAAAATGAGTACAAAAATTAAAAATGTAGTTGCTAAACTATTTAAAGTTCCGTTGCCAGAGGTTTTAAATGATGCCAAACACGGTGACCACACACATTTTGAGTTAGTAACTACTACTATTACTTTAGAAGATGGCAGCCAAGGAACAGGTTATACTTATACTGGTGGTAAAGGCGGACACGCAATTAAAGCAATGATAGAATATGACTTTGCTTCTGTTTTAATTGGTAAAGATGGTACAGATATAGATGGTATATACGATTTTATGGAGTGGCACATTCACTACGTTGGTCGTGGTGGCATTGCATCATTTGCAATTTCTACTATAGATATAGCTCTTTGGGATATTAAATGTAAAAAAGCCAATCTTCCTCTATGGAAAATGGCTGGCGGTACAGATAACACATGTAAAGCTTATTGTGGCGGAATAGATTTACAATTTCCAATAGAAAAGCTTCTTAATAACATGAAAACCTATTTAGCAAACGGATTTAATGCTGTTAAGATTAAAATAGGAAGAGAAAATTTAGATGAAGATTTAGAACGAATAAAAGCTGTTAGAGAATTTATTGGGCCAGACGTTACTTTTATGGTAGATGCCAATTATTCTATGTCTATAGAAAAGGCTATAAAAGCTATTGAAGGTTTTAAACAATATGATATTACTTGGTTTGAAGAACCTATTATCCCTGATGATTACAAAGGATTTGCAGAAATAGTTGATAAAACAGGATTTCCTTTAGCTATGGGAGAAAACCTGCACACTATACATGAATTTGAGTATGCTTTTGAGCAAGCAAAGCTTTCTTTTATACAACCAGATGCATCTAACTGTGGTGGTATTACAGGCTGGTTAAAAGCTGCTCGTTTAGCAGATAAACAAGGAGTTCCTGCTTGTTCACATGGTATGCAAGAACTGCACGTAAGTTTAGTTTCTGCCCAACCTAACGCAGGCTGGTTAGAAGTACATAGTTTTCCTATAGATGAATACACAACTAGACCACTTGTTGTAAAAAACCATAGAGCTGTGGCTCCAAACGAAGCAGGAACAGGCGTAGTATTTAACTGGGAAAAACTAGCTACTTATCAACAATAAAAAAAATAGTATGAAACCAATACAAAGCAATTTTGGACTTATAGATGATAAAAAAGTAGATTTATATACTTTAAAAAATGCAAACGGAATGGTGGTAAAAATAACCAATTACGGAGCAACAATTACGTCTATACAAATACCTAATAAAAAAGGAGACCTAGTAGAAATTGCTTGTGGCTTTGATACTTTAGATGGTTATTTCTCTGATGACTATAAAGAAAATGCTCCTTATTTTGGAAGTACCGTAGGTAGGTATTGCTCACAAATTAAAGATGCTAATTTTACTTTAAACGGTAAACAATATCAATTAGAGAAAAATTGCGGCCCTAATAATTTACACGGAGGTACAGTGGGTTTTGACAAAAGATTATGGAGTCTAGATAGTACCAATGAAAACTTAGTAAAACTAACTTTAATAAGTAAAGATTTAGAAGAAGGTTTTCCTGGAAATGTCAGCGTATCTGTAACTTTCTCCTTAACAGAGAATAATGAACTTACTATTAATTATAATGCCATTACAGACGCAGATACACCATTATCATTAACAAACCACACCTATTTTAACTTGTCTGGCTTTAGTACATCTATAGAGAACCATACAGCTCAAGTATTTACAAATAAACGTTTAAAATTAGATAATACTGGTGCGGCAACAGGAGAAATAGTAGATGTTTCTAATGCTGTAGATGATTTAAGAAACCCAAAAAAAATTGCAGACGCACACAATGCAATGAATGATGGTTTTGAACATTTTTATGTTTTTGATAATACTGGAGAAACAGTAACTAAAGTGGCAACAGTAGCCAATGAAAATGAGCAATTAAGTTTAGATGTTTTTACTACAGAGCCTTGTATGCTTTTATACACAGGTAAATACACTGCCAATAATTTAAAACGAGAAAACGGACTTAAATACGGCAAATACAGAGGTTTTTGTTGTGAAACTCATAGATATCCTAACGGACCAAATATTAAAAACTCACCAAAATCTATCACAAAAGCTGGTGAAAATTTTAAGAGCACAACCGTCTTTAAATTTTCATTTTAACAATAACTAATTCACTCAAAAAAACAACCAAACTATGACAGAAGGAGTATTACTAGCAATTTTTGCAGGATTAATGTTGGGCCTATATGCCTTACCAGAAAAATTTACCAAAGATTTTAAATATGAGAATACTTGGAGCTTATTTTTTCTACTAACAATGTTTGTTGTTCCAATAATTGCATCAATAACTTTAATAAAAGGGTTTGGTGATATTTTTGGAAATATGCCAACAGATATATGGATAAAAATGGGACTTACAAGTTTTCTTTGGGGAGTTGGAGTTATGATGTGGAGCAAGGCTATTAATCACATTGGTTTGTCTTTAGGGTTTTCTTTATTTATTGGAACCATAATTTTAGTAGGTTCTGTATTACCTTTTATTGAAGATGGCTTACCTCCAACTAATAAACTATCAATAATTTTGATTGGTTTGTTTGTTGTTTTAATAGGCATATTTGCTAACGGAAAAGCTGGTTTTATACGAGAAAAAGTAGAAAAAAACAAAAAAGATGATACTTTAAAAAAAGGTTCTATGGCCACAGGTATTTTAATTGCTGTAGTTGGCGGTTTGTTAGCAACAGGCTTTAGTTATGCTAATGCAGCAGGAAGACCTTACCTACATGAGGCTAGCCAAGCTGCAGGAAATGCTGAGTGGATTACTGCTGTTGCTGTTATGTTTCCAATTTTTATTAGTGGTGGTATTGTAATGACTGCCTATTTTCTATGGCAATTAAACAGTAAAAAAGCTTGGAAAGATTTTAAAACGCCTGCTTTTAGTAAAAACTTTGTATTAATATTAGTAATGGCATTTTTTCACTATGCCGCTTCTGCCCTATTTGCATTTGCAGCTTATAAATTAGGAGCTTCGGGTAACACTGTTGGTTACGCAATTTTTAATACTTCATGTGTGGTAACAGCAATTTTAAGTGGTATAATAACCAAAGAGTGGATTAACGCATCTAAAAAAGCAAGAAACTTTTTATACCTAGGACTTAGTTGTATGGTAATTGGTATTGTAATAGTTGCTTATAGCAACAGTATAGTTTAAAACCAAAACTTGTAGTTAGTTTAGTTTTATTTGTAAGGAAGGCCTGCTTTTTTAAGCAGGCCTTTTAACTGTAAAAAGTTTAGACTGTTAATAAAAACAGCCTAAACTTAAACAAAAAGAACTAAAAAAAACTAACTTTTTATAATTGAAATATCTTCTCTAAAGCAATCCACTTTTCACCATCTTTTGCCCATGGTAATTCTTGTTGGTACTTCCACATTAAGTTTTCCCACTCTTGTACTTTGGGGTTTTCTGCATCCATTTTTGCCTTTTTATTAGCATCAAAAGTTGTGTCTACCTCCATTATCATAAACATTCTATTACCTGTTAGGTAAATTTGCATATCTACAATACCAGCATCTTTTATACTCTTAGTAATTTCTGGCCAAGCTTTACCTGCTGCGTGGTAGGCTTTATACTCTTCTATAAGTTTAGAGTCGTCTTTTAAGTCGCAAGAATAGCAATATCTTTTGGTACTCATTATTATATTTTTTTTGATGATTTATAAGTTACATACCCATAAGCAGTAACTACAGATAAGCATATAAGTGGTAGTATAAATGAAAAATTAATTTCTGGTATAAACCCTAACACTTTTACATCTGAAAAACCAGGTCCTCCCCAATCTAAAATTCCTCCTTGTAAAACTGGCATTAAAGCACCGCCAACAATTGCCATTACCAAACCTGCAGATCCTATTTTAGCTTCATCTCCCATGTCTTTAAGTGCAATACCATAAATGGTAGGGAACATTATAGACATAAATAAAGACACTGTAACCAATGAATATAAACCTAACTGGCCTTGTATTAAAATTGCACCTGCAGAAAACAATACTCCTCCTAAACCAAATAATAGTAATACACGAGACGGATTTAATGTTTTCATTAAAGCTGTACCTATCCATCTACCAGATAAAAATATAATCATTGCTGCTACATTATACCACGTAGCTGTTAATGCCTCGTTTTTATGTAAACCTTCATTTATGTTATCTACATATTGAAAAATATAGGTCCAACACATAATTTGTGCTCCTACATAAAATGCCTGTGCTACAACTCCAAAAATGTAGTTTTTATTAGCTAGTAATTTTTTAAAAGAATCTGAAATAGACATTTTATCTCCGTCTACAGATTTAGGAATTTTAATAAATAATATAATGCCCATAATACACAAAACAACTACACCAAGTATAATGTATGGTACACTAATTACGTTTAAATCGTTTTCTCTTATAACAGCTTTTGCAGAAGTAGATAAGGAGTCATAAACCAACTCTCCTGCTTCATTTTTGTCATCAGAACGTAAAGAGGAAATTACAAATTGTTGTGCTACTATCATCCCAATTAAAGATCCTATTGGGTTAAAAGCTTGTGCTAAATTTAAACGCTGCGTTGCAGTTTCTTTTGCTCCTAATGACAATATTAATGGGTTAGATGTGGTCTCTAAAAATGCCAAACCACATGTTATTACCCAAAGTGAAATTAAAAAGTAATTAAACTCTTGTAAAGCTGCTGCCGGATAAAATAAAAAAGCTCCTATTGCATACAAGCACAACCCTAATATAATACCAGATTTGTAACTGTATTTTCTAATAAATAAAGCTGCTGGTAATGCCATAAAAAAATACCCAAAATAAAAAGCAAACTGCACTAAAGAAGCCTGCATATTAGACAATTCTGGCATTACTTTTTTAAACGCAGAAACCATAGGGTTGGTTAAGTCATTTGCAATTCCCCATAAAGCAAATAAAGAAGTTATCATTATAAAAGGAAATAACAATTCCTTTTTTACTATTGGGTTATCTTTTGGTTGATTCATATTTAGGTAATTACTTTGATATAAAATTAAAAATGATAGCTGCTTGCAAAGGCCACTACTGGCTTAAATAATAGAACAAATGTTTTATTATTTTACTCTGTTAATAAAGACCTATCTAAATGCACATAACCACCGTCTACTGTGATAAACTGTCCTGTTGTGTGTGATGATTTTGAAGATATCGTAAACAAACATTGGTCTGCAATTTCTGCTGGCATTGTCATTCTATTTTCTAATGGTATTTTTTTTACAATAGATTGAAGTTTTTCTTCTCCGTTTTCTAAAGTTTTAATCCAAGCCTCATAAGCAGGTGTCCAACTTTCTGCAATAACAATGGCATTAGAACGTATTCCGTAGCTAATTAAATCTACAGCCCACTCACGTGTTAACCCAAATACACCTCCTTTAGATGCTGCGTAGCCAGATGTACCTCCTTGGCCTGTAAGTGCTACTTTAGACCCAATATTTAAAATATTTCCTTTAGTTTTTTTTAGCATTGGTAAACAGTATTTGGCCATTGCAAAATAACTTACCATATTAAGCTTAAGAGAGTACATAAAATCTTCTATAGGTGCATCTAAACCTGCACCATCATTAACACCAACATTATTTATTAAGGCATCAATTTTACCGTATTTTTCTTCTATTGTTTTAGCTGCAGCTTCAATTTGTGTATGGTCTGATAAATCTGTTTTTACAAACAAAGCATCTATACCTTTTTCTTTAAGTTCTTTTTCATATCCAAAACCTCTATCATTTCTACAAACTATAACTGGTATTGCACCCTCTGAAGCTAAATGTTGTACTATTGTTTCTCCTATACTACCTTTTATACCTGCAGCTCCTGTTACTACAACTACTTTATTTTTTAATCCTAAATCCATTTTATATCTTTTTATAAATTATAAAATTTTACAGCATTTAACCCAAGTATCTTTTCTTGATCTTCTGCACTTAATTGGGAAATAAAATCTGTAACTAACTCTTTTACTTTTTTATAGTTGCCCGCTACTAAGCACACAGGCCAATCTGATCCAAATAATAACCTATCTACTCCAAAAGCTTTTAAAACCAATTGCATATAAGGTTGTATAGTATCTGGTGTCCACGCTATATAATCTGCTTCTGTTACCATACCAGATAGTTTGCAGTACACATTTTGTTGTGCGCCAATTGCCAACATTAAGTTTGCCCAACCATCATAAAAACCATCTTTTATATATGGTTTAGCAATATGGTCTATGACAAAGTTTATTTTAGGAAACTTTTTTACAAACTCTAATACAGCTCCTAACTGATGCGGAAAAACCAAAATGTCATACGTAAAATTGTATTTTTCTAATTTTGATATTCCGTTTAAAAAGTCTGTTCTTAATAAAAAATTATGATCTGGCTCACCTTGTACTACGTGTCTAAAGCCTTTTATTATATTTATTTTACTGTAATGTTTTAAAACCTCATCAATATTTTTAGCTCTAAAATCTACCCAGCCAACAACACCTTTTATAAAGCTATTTTTAGAAGCTAGGTCTATTAAAAAGTCGTTCTCTAAAGTTGTTTGGTCTGCTTGTACAGCTACACAACCATCTATATTATTTTCTAAATAAACTTTTTTTAGTTTGGCTGGCATAAAATCTTTTCTAATTACAGCCATAGTATCGTCTATCCAACTATGTTTTGTTGGTTCATATTTCCAAAAATGTTGATGAGCATCTATTATCATATTATTCTTCTAAACTTTTAAGACTTTCTTCTACTCCGTTTTTTTCAATCTCTAAAATAGATTTAGCTATAAAGTTTACCAACCCTTTATATTTAGTTAAATCACTACCCACTATAGTTTTATTTGCTAGAGTATGCGTAACTAAATCTGTTACAGATTGCGACTTATTATCTACCATTTGCCATTGATTTTTAAAAAATTCAACTACCAAGCTATCATCTTTAATAGCTATATCCTCTTCATTAAAACTGCCTTTGTAAAAACGAATTAAACTGGCCAACGAAAAAGCAATGCGTTTAGGAAAAGAACCATTTAGCTCATTATAGTCTTTAAATGCAGGCAATAATCTTGATTGAAATTTTGAGGTACTATTTAATGATATTGCAATTAAAAAATGTTGAAGCGTAGGATTTTTAAACCTGTCTACCACAGCGTTTATAAAAGCATCTATTTCGTTTGAAGAAAACTTAGTTAACGTAGGTTTAATTTCTGTAGCTAAAATTTGAAAAATATGATTACTAACTATATCATTATCCATACTTTCCTTTACCGTTCTTAATCCGGCTAAATAACCAACCGGAACTAAAGAAGTATGTGCACCATTTAAAATACGCACTTTCATTTCTCGGTAATCGTCTAAATTATCTACAAACTGTACATTTAAATCTGTTTTAGAAAAAGGCAATTCTTTTTGTACCAATTCATCTGCCTTAATAACCCAGCTATGGTATTCTTCACCAGCAACTAAAAGCTTGTCTTTAAAGCCTATTTTATTCTCTAGTGACGCAACCCTATCTTTAGGATAACCCGATACTATACGGTCTACCAGTGTACTACAAAAATGGTTGCAATTTAAAATCCAGTCTATAAACTCTTGTTTTAACTGCCAATGTTTTGCATACTGTATAACTGTTTCTTTTAAAGCCTCACCGTTATTTTCTATTAGCTCACAAGGCAAAAAAATACAGCCTTTATCCTTGTCTCCATTAAAGTAACTAAACCTATGATGTAACCACAATGTTAGTTTTGCAGGAAATTCTTTAGGAGGACAATCTGTAATTTTATCATTTTCAGAAAACTGAATACCGGCTTCTGTAGTGTTAGATACTATAAATCTTAATTTTGGTAACTCTGCCAACTCTAAATATTTATCCCATTCTGTGTAAGGTTGAATAATGGTACTTATAGACTCTATTAAAGTAACTTCTGATACTGTTTCACCATTTTTAATACCATCTAAGGCTACAGTAAACAAACCATCTTGCTCCCTAAGAGCTGTGTAATCTCCTCTTTCTGTTGGTTTAATTACAGCTACACTACCATTAAAGTCCGTTGTTTTGTTTAACACATCAAACATCCAATCACAAAAGGCGCGCAAAAAGTTACCTCCACCAAATTGCATAACACGCACGGGATGCTTAACTGGTTTTTGAGCTGTGTGCCTGTCTAATAATTGTATAGTTTTTTCTTTTGTTGTCATTCTTACAATGCGTTGTTTACTACGTAAATCTTATTTATAAAGAAACTCCTCTCTTCCAAGGAATAAAGTCGTTATTACCGTGTATTACTGCTTTAGATGCTACTTCTCCGCTAGCTACTTTTATAATGTGTTCTAAAAATTTTTCTCCCATAGTTTCTATAGTATCTTCTCCACTTATAACAGTACCTGCGTTTATATCTATAATGTCTTTCATACGTTGGTACAAATCACTATTACTAGATACTTTTAGTACAGGAGCAACTGGGTTTCCTGTGGGTGTTCCCAAGCCAGTTGTAAATACAACCACATTACAACCAGAACCAACCAAACCGGTAGTAGACTCTACATCGTTACCTGGTGTACATAATAAATTTAAACCTGGCTTTGTAACCTGCTCTGTATAATCTAACACACTAACTACTGGTGATGTACCTCCTTTTTTGGCTGCTCCTGCAGATTTCATAGCATCTGTAATTAAGCCATCTTTAATATTTCCGGGAGACGGATTGTTTTCAAAACCAGAACCAACAGCAACAGCTGCAGCAGAGTACGCTCTCATTAAATTGTAAAACTTTTTAGAGTCTTGTTCTTTATCGCATCTATTAATTATTTCTTGTTCTACACCGTTAAGTTCTGGAAACTCTGCTAAAACAGGACTACCTCCTAAGGCTACTAATAAATCTGATGTATAACCTAAAGCAGGGTTTGCAGATATTCCTGAAAACCCATCAGAACCACCACACTCTAACCCTAAAATTAATTTGCTAAGCGGTGCGAGTTTTCTATTTATTTTATTGGCTTCTATTAAACCTAAAAACGTATGTTTTACAGCTTCTTCTATAAAGTTACGCTCACTTAAACTACCTTGTTGCCCTAAGTAGTTTACTGGTTTAGTAAGCTTTGGATCTATGGCTAAAATGGCATCTTGCAGCATAGAAATTTGTGCATTTTGGCATCCTAAACTTAAAATTGTAGCTCCTGCTACATTTGGGTTACAAATGTACCCAGCTAATAGTCTGCATAAAGTTTCAGAGTCTTGACGTATGCCTCCACAACCACCATCATGTTTTAAAAACTTAATTCCGTCTACATTAGGAAATACTCTATTTTTAGCCATTTCCTCGTGAGTAGTAATTATAGGCGTATTAAAAATAGCATGTTTGCTTGCTCCAGATTTGTACTGCTTAATTAAAGCATCTGTATCTACAGCAAAATCTTTTTTTGTTTGATAGCCAAGTTTCTCTGCAAGTGCAGCTTCTAAAACATCAATATTTCTGTTTTCACAAAATGTTAGTGGTATTACCAACCAATAATTGGCTGTACCTACTTTACCATCTTTTCTATGGTACCCGTTAAATGTTTTGTTTTTAAACTTAGATATGTCTGGTGCACTCCAAACAAACTCTTCTTTTTTATTTGTAAAGTCTGATGATGCGTGTTTTACATTTTCTATTGTAATTGCACTACCTGCTTTAATAGTTGTTGTTGCTTTACCAATTAAAACACCATACATATAAATTTTATCTGCAGTATTAAAATCATGTAAAGCAAACTTATGTTTTTGCTTTATGTCTTGTGGCAAAACTATTTGTTTACCTGCTATAGTTACTACTGTACCTTTACTTAATGCTGTAATAGCTACTATAATATTGTCTTTAGCATCTATTTGTATGTAGTTTTTAGACATTGCTATTTTTTAAAAATTTACAGTTGCTTTTATTACTCCTGTTTCTGGATTAAGCCAACTATCAAAATTTGAAATCATCTCTGTAAAAGGCACAGTATGAGTAATAAATGATTCTGTAGGAAACTGATTTAAAACATTAATTACATGTTCAAAATCTTGACTTGTTGCATTTCTGCTACACATTAATGTCATTTCTTTAGCGTGTATTGCAGGGTGCGTATAGGTTAACTCTCCTTTAGACAAGCCAACAAGTATAAATCTTCCGCCGTGAGACATATAAGACGGACAAGTTTCTAATGCTCCTTTATGCCCAGATGCATCAAAAACAGCAGTACATAAATCGCCATTTGTAATCTCTGTAATTTTAGCAACAGGATCATCTGCAACATTCACAGTGTAGTCTACACCTATTTTTTCTTTAGCATATTGCAATCGTTGCTCGTTTAAATCTAGAGCTATTACTTTGGCACCTGCAATTTGTGCTAGTTTCATAATCCCTATACCAATAGGGCCACAACCAACAACAGCTATAGTTTCTCCTTTTGTAATATTTGCTCTTCTAATAGCGTGTGCTCCTATTGCCAAAGGTTCTACAATTGCCATTTGATCATTAGATAAATTATTAGCTGGTATTAAAATACTAGCAGGTACGGTAATTTGTTCTTGCATACCACCATCTGTATGCACACCCAAAACTTTAATATTAGTGCAGCAGTTTGTTTTTCCGTTTCTACAAGCTATACAAGTTCCACAGCTTATGTATGGCATTACTACTACCTTATCACCTGCTTTAATACCTTTTGGGTTTTCTCCAATTTCTAATACCTCAGACGCTAACTCATGACCCAAAATTCTTGGATATGTAAAAAAAGCTTGGTTACCACCATACGCGTGTAAATCTGTACCACAAATACCAACCTTATTTATTTTTAGTAGAGCTTCACCTTCTTTTCTAACTGGTGCATTTTTCTCTTTTAAAAGAAATTCACCTGGTTTTTCACAAACTATATATTTCATTATTTATGGCGTTATTTTGCGTTTAATTTTATTTGGATATTGTTACCCAAATACGATCTTTAGTTCTTTGGTAAAGTTCGTTTATATCATTTTTGTTAATTACAGTAAATGATTTAAAAACTAGAACATATGTTATTTGTTCACCCTAAGGAACATCAACCAAATACACGCAAACAACTTAAAAACAATACTTTAAACGCAACACATATGTTTTATCACCTATTTAAGTAATAAAACATATGATCTATTGTATTTACTATTTTGATATATTTGTTAGTATGACCAGCAACCCAACTAAACTTTACTCTTACCATAGAATACAGCTACTAACACTTAGCTTATTCTTAATATTAACTGCAATTACTTATGCTCAAAATTCTTTAAAGTTTGAGCACTTAACAACAGAAAATGGTTTATCACAAAGTGATGTAAATGTCATTTTTCAGGATATTGATCGGTTCATGTGGTTTGGAACTCATGACGGATTAAATAGATATGATGGCTATAACTTTAAGGTATTTAAACCCAATGCTGAAAACAAAAAAAGCATTAGCAGTAATTTAATTTGGAAAATTATTGATGATAAGAAAGGTGATTTATGGATTGGAACTACTGGTGGAGGATTAAATTACTTTAATAGAGAGACAGAAGAATTTACAACATACAAACATGACCCTAATGATGATAACAGTTTAAAAAGCAACTATGTTACTGTACTTTTTAGAGACAGTAGTAATAGGCTATGGGTTGGTACAGTTAAAGGTGTTAGTATGGTAGATTTAAATGAGCCTACAGATTCCTTAAAATTTAAACACTACAATTTATACCAAAACAGCTCTAGACCAATAAAAAACACCAACAATGTTAGTTCATTTTTTGAGGATAGTAAACATCAAGTTTGGATTGGTGGTATAAACGGGTTGTCTAAATTATCTAGAGATAATAATGGCGACATTTATTTTCAGTCTGTTAACCACCTTATTAATCTTCCTAGCGTTAATGTTAAAGCTATTGCAGAAGATAGTTATGGTAATTTAATGTTAGGTACCAGTAACGGTTTATACAAGTACTCACCATATAAAGACACCAACCAAATTGAACTTTTACAAGAAGGCACATACAACGCCATTTCTATAAATAACAATCATATATGGGCAGGTAGAGATAATGGTTTACTAGAGTTTTCTAACATATCTAGCACTGCTAAGCCAGAGTTAATTAGTGTTTATAAATATGATCCTAAAAACCCTAGCAATAGTTTAAGTAAAAATGCTATAAAATCTTTATTTATAGACCATACTGGAATTATTTGGGCTGGTGCCAATGGTGGTGGTGTAAATAAATTTGATCCGCATAGAAAGCAGTTCTCTCATATAAAAAAGAGCTTAGATCCAAATAGCTTAAGTAATGACAAAGTGCGTGCTATTTTTGAAGATAGTCGTCAAAACTTATGGATAGGAACAGAAGGTGGCGGGCTTAATTTTCTTAAAAAGAATAACATTACCAAAGATTTTAATCAGTTTCAACACTTTAATAATGTCAACAAAATTTTTGCTATTGAAGAAATAGAATTAAAGAATAAAAGAAAAATATTTATTGGAGGTGAATTTTCTCCAGGACTTTATGAGATTGATGTTACTAATGATAAAAAATTATCTGAAAACGATTTAAAATTAATCCCAGACATATCTGGTAGTGTGTTTTCTATTTTACAAGACAAAGAAAAAAATATATGGATAGGAACTTATAATGACGGTGTACACAGATGGCTAATTAATAAAGATGGCTCTACATTTACTAAAGATATTTTAAAACAGAATAACAACCAACAGTATAGCTTACCTAATAATATTATTAGAGATATTTTTGAAGACTCTAAAGGAAATAAATGGTTTGCCACAGGTAATGGCTTAAGTAAGTTAACTCCTGAACAGCAAAACTCTAAAAATCCTAAATTTACAACCTTTAAAAATAATCCTGATGATGATACAACATTAAGTCATAATTATATACTAACTGTTTTTGAGTGTAAATCAGGGACCATATGGGTTGGCACATTTGGAGGCGGACTAAATAAACTAATTGTAAATAAAGATAAAACGATAGGTTTTAAACGTTACACAGAAAAGGAAGGGTTACCCAATAATGTAATTAAAGGTATTTTAGAAGATAACCAAGGTAATTTATGGATATCTACAAACAATGGATTATCTAAATTTAACCCTACTGATGAAAGTTTTCAGAATTACGATGTTAATGACGGATTACAAAGTAATGAGTTTAGCGAGCTAACAGCTTTAAAAACCAAGGAAGGTCAATTATTTTTTGGTGGTGTAAATGGTTTTACCACTTTTTATCCTGAAGAAATAATAAGTAACAAAATTAAAGCAGAAACTGTACTTACCAACTTCTCTATTTTTAATAAACCTGTTGCAATTGGAGAACGTATAAACGGAAGAGTAATTCTAGACAAGTCTATAAACGCCATAGATAAAATAAAACTAAAGTATAGCGAAAACAATTTCTCTTTTGAGTTTGCTGCTTTGCACTATGCCGCATCTAGAAAAAACAAATATGCATATAAATTAGAAGGTTTTGACAAGGATTGGATATACACAACATCAAAAAATAGATATGCTACCTATACAAATCTAGAACCAGGATCTTATGTGCTAAAAATAAAAGCATCTAATAACGATTATATTTGGGATGAGACACCAATTGAGCTAAAAATAGATGTTACGCCACCTTGGTGGAGAACAACACTTGCTAAAGTGTTATACGTATTGCTTGCAGTTGTACTATTACTTGCTTTTAGAAGATACACTATTATAAGATCTGCAGAAAAACATAAGCTAGAGTTAGATCATCTAGAGAAAGAAAAACACGAAGAAATTCACCGTTTAAAATTAGAGTTCTTTACAAACATATCTCATGAATTTAGAACTCCACTAACACTTATAAAAGGCCCTTTAGATTTTTTATTAAAAAAAGCAGATACCATTAGCCCTAAAGAAGCAAAAGACCAATATGTGTTAATGCGCAAAAACACAGATTATTTGTTACGCTTAGTAAATCAACTATTAGATTTTAGAAA